>JANNVG010000133.1:0-5039 GCA_031414395.1 Fimbriiglobus sp. | reverse complement strand
GGCGGACTCACGTCGCGCCGTTCGCCAAACCGGCAAACGAAATCCTTTTCCGCCGCCGGCGTCCCACTGATACACTCTTCCCATCACCCCCGGAGCCGCGCCATGCGCCTGCTCGCACTCCTCAGCTCGCTCGTCATCCCCGCGCTGCTCGTCGCCGCTCCCGTCCCCAAGGACAAGGAGAAGGTGAAAGACGACGAGGCCATCCTCGGCACCTGGAAGATCGAGAAGTTCGACAACGGCGGCGGTCCCGGTGCCCCGCCCCAGTCCGATATCGACAAGATGCGGTTCGTGTTCGAGAAAGATGGCGTGCTTCGCATGACCGGCGGCCCCGGCGGTGAGGACATGAAGGGCACCTTCAAACTCGACCCGGCCGCCAAGCCGAAAGCGATCGACCTGGTCATGTCCCCTCCCGGTCATCAGCCCGACACCTTGCTCGGTCTTTATGAACTGGATGGCGACACCCTGAAGTTGTGCATCACCAGTGGCCCGAGTAAGGTTCGCCCGGAACAGATCAAGGCGGACGGCAAGGACATCGCCGTCGTCACCTTCACCCGCGTGAAGGAGGAGAAGAAAGAGGAGAAGAAGGACAAGTAATCCCCACCCACGGGCCACCCCCATGCGCACGCTCGCACTGCTCACCGCGCTCGCCCTCCCCGCGCTGCTCGTCGCCGCGCCTGTGCCGAAGGACAAGGAGAAGGCCAAAGACGAGGACGCCATCGTCGGCACCTGGGCCGTCGACAAGTTCGACTACGGCGGCGGCAATCCGCCGCCCCAAGTGTTGAACCTTCAGTTCGTGTTCGCCGAGAAGGGCAAGTTCACGATGGTCAACGGCCCGAAGGAGAGGCCCGACGGTACGTTCAAGATCGACCCGGCGGCGAAGGTGAAGACGATTGACATCAGCCTGGACGGCCAGGACATGAAGGCCATCTACGAATTGGACGGCGCCACCCTTAAGGTGTGCATGCCGGACAAGCCGAACTCGCCCCGGCCGGAGGCGTTCGTGGCCGACGCGAAAGACCGTATTTCCGTCGTCACCTTCAAGCGGGTGAAGGACGAGAAGAAGGACAAGTGACACTCCCACGGGCCACCACCCATGCGCACGCTCATGCTGTTCGTCATTTCCACCGCCGCGCTCGTCGCCGCCCCGGTGCCGAAGGCGGTCAAGAAGGCGGACGACGCCACCCTCATGCAGGGGCGGTGGGAGGCCGTGACGCTCGACAGCGGCGGTGGGCCGAAGCCGGACAAGCGGTTCCTGCTCGTCGGCGACTGGACGATGTCGATGACCAACGACGCCCCGTCGAACGCGGCCGAAGGCCCGCTCAAGCTCGACCCCGACCAGTCGCCCAAGCAGTTCGACGTGACCTGGAAGCAGTGGACCACCCCGCAGAAGTACATCTACCAGCTCGACGGCGACACGCTCACGATCTGCCACGGCCAGGACAGCCAGCCGCGGCCGTCTGAACTGAAGGGCGGCAACGGCGCTCACTGCTTCGTCTTCAAGCGGATGTCGGACAAGTGACCCACGGAGGTCGGTTGATGCGCACCGCCGTCGTGTTCCTGTTTGCCGTTGCCCTGGCCGTCGCCGCACCAGTGCCGAAGGCGGTCAAGCAGAAGTCGGATGCCGAACGACTCGAAGGGCGGTGGGTGAGTGTGTCAATCGACTGTGGGAAAGGAGCGGAAGCAGACGAGAGCTATTGGCTGTCGGTGAACGACGGCAAGCTGCTGTGGTCGCACTTGTCCAGTCCGATTCGATCGGACACACCGCCGGACTCCCCCTTCACGTTGGACCAGTCGGCTTCCCCGAAGGAAATCGACGAACTTCGCGGGGGTCGAGAGAATCCGAGTCGCCACACCTACATCTACGACCTCGACGGCGACAACCTCAAATGGTGCTTCTCCCCGTTCAACACGCCGCGGCCGACCGAGTTGAAAGGGGATCGCCAGACCGGAGTGTCTTGCCTGGTCTTCAAGCGGGTGAAGGAGGACAAATGAGCCGCCGAACCGCAGTGCTGCTGATCTTCGTCGCCGCCCTCTCTGCCATCGCCGCGCCGGTGCCGAAGGAGGTGAAGAAACAGGATGACGCCACCCTGCTCGAAGGGCGGTGGGAGAGCGTGTCGATTGACACCGGCAGCGGAACGCGGGCCGACACCACTTGGTGGCTGGACGTGAAGGACGGGAAGCTTTCGACCGGGTGCGGCCAGAGCAACGGGTACACCGCCCGTGCGTTCAAACTCGATCCGACCGCCAGCCCGAAGCACCTCGACCACGACGCCGGCAACGGCCAGTTCATCCTCACCGTCTACCAGCTCGACGGCGACACACTGACGTGGTGCGAGTCGTCGTCCACCACCAAGCGGGCGACCGATTTCCAGACGGCCGGCGGGTTCAACGTGTTCGTCTTCCAGCGCGCGAAGGCCAAATGACACCCGGAGGCCGACCGATGCGAGCGCTCGCGCTACTCGCCTTCGCTGTAAGTCTCTCCGCCGCCGCCCCGGTGCCGAAGGCGCTGAAGGCGAAGCCGACCGACGCCCAACTGCTCGAAGGGCGGTGGGAGGGGGTGAGCATTGAGGGCGGGAACGGGCCGCAGCCGTACACGATGTTCCTGCTGGTCGCCGGCGGGAAGATTGGGAATAACGAGAAGGATGACACCTCACTGGTCGCCGATGAGCCGTTCACCCTGGCCGAGTCGAGTACCCCCAGCGGGTTCGATGTCACCTGGAGTTGGGCTTCCGACAAACCGCAGCGGAACATTTTCAAGGTGGACGGCGACCTACTGTACTTGTGTAACACCTTCCCCGGCGGACCACGACCAACCGAATTCAAACCCGACCCCCGTGTGGGCCAATACACGTTCGTGTACCGCCGAGTCAAGGAATAGTTGCCCTCCGCACTCCGTCACGTCACAATAGCACCACTGCCGGTCCTCCCCTCGGTTCGTGGTGCGCTGAATGAAACGCCTCCTGCCGCTCGTTGCCCTCGTCGCCATTGCACCGGCCGTTCGCGCCGCGGACATCGACTTCAACCGCGACGTGCGGCCCATCCTGGCGTCCAACTGCTTCACTTGTCACGGCCCCGACGAGAAGGAGCGCAAAGGCAAGCTCCGCCTCGACACGTTCGACGGTGCCACGAAGGGGACGGCGGTGGTGCCCGGAGACCCGGCGAAGAGCGAACTCATCACCCGCGTGAAGACGACCGACGCGAAGGACCACATGCCGCCGGCGAAGACCGGCAAGACGCTGACGGCCAAGGAGATCGACACGCTGACGGCGTGGGTGAAGCAGGGCGGCAAGTACGCCACGCACTGGAGCTACGTGAAGCCGGTCCGCCCGCCGGTGCCGACCGTCACGTTGCCCGCCCGCAACGCCATCGACAACTTCCTGGTCGCCCGCCTCGCCGCCGAGGGGTTGAAGCCGTCGCCCGAGGCCGACAAGACCACCCTCGTCCGCCGCGTGGCCCTCGACCTGACCGGCCTGCCGCCCACGCTCGCCGAGGTCGATCAGTTCCTGAAGGACGACGCCAAAGACGCCTACGAGACGATGGTAGACCGCATGTTGGCGAAGCCGGCGTTCGGCGAGCACTGGGCGCGGATGTGGCTCGACCTGGCCCGCTACGCGGACAGTGCAGGCTACGCCGACGACCCCCTCCGCACCATCTGGCCGTACCGCGATTACGTCATCAAGGCGCTGAACACGAACAAGAAGTTCGACCGCTTCACCATCGAACAACTGGCCGGCGACTTGCTGCCCGACGCCACCGACGAGACGCGCACGGCCACCGCCTTCCACCGCAACACGATGACCAACAGCGAGGGCGGCACGAGCGACGAGGAGTTCCGCAACGTGGCCGTCGTCGACCGGGTGAACACCACGCTCGCCGTCTGGATGGGCACGAGTGCCGCGTGCGCGCAGTGCCACACGCACAAGTACGACCCGATCAGCCAGACCGAATACTTCCAGATGTTCGCCTTCCTGAACAACACCGAGGACGCCGACCGGCCGGACGAGTCGCCGCTGCTGAAGATGTTCAGCGACGAGCAGGTGAAGCAGCAGGCCGCGTGGGAAGTCGAGGTGAAGGCGCTCCAGGCGAAGCTGAAATCGCCACCCGCCGAAGTGCTGGCCAAGCTGCCGGCGTGGGACCAGGCGTTCCCGCGGTCGGTGAAGTTCGACACCCCGAAGCCGACGTTCCTGAGCTGGAAAGACCAGCCGGCGACGGTGAACGACGACGGCACCATTCTGGTGAGCAAGACCGCCGGCACCGACACGTACACCGTCGAGTTGCCGCTGAACGCTGAGACGCTCACCGCCGTGCGGCTGGAAACGGTCCCGAACAAGGCGCTGCCGGGCGGCGGGGCCGGGCACGGCGGGGGCAACTTCGTCGTCAGCAAGATCACAGCGGTGGTGCATCCGCCGGCCGCCGCCCCGCCGACGGGTCGCTACCTGCGGATCGAACTGCCGGGCAAGAAGCGGCACCTGATGCTCGCCGAGGTGCAGGCGTTCAGCGGCAAAGAGAACGTGGCGACGAAGGGGACCGCCACGCAGAGCAGCGAGGCGTTCGACGGCAAGCCGGCGCGGGCCATCGACGGCGAGACGAACGGCAACTACTTCGAGAAGAACTCCGTCTCGCACACGAACACGCAAGACGACCCGTGGTGGGAGGTGGATTTGAAAGAGGCGAAGGCCATCGACAAGATCGCCATCTGGAACCGCACCGACGGGGGCACCGGGGCGCAGCTCACCAACTTCAAAGTGCGGCTGCTCGACGACAAGCGGAACCCGGTGTGGGAAGAGACCGTTGCCGTCGCCCCGAACCCGAGCCAGGAGTGGCGGCTGAACGGCAGCCGGACGGTGAAGTTCACGTCGGCGGTGGCCGACTACTCGCAGCCGGAGTTCGACGCCGCGTTCGCCCTCACCAACCCCCAGCCGAAGCAGAAGGGGTGGGCGGTCGGCGGGTGGGGCGCCAAACCGCACGCCCACACCCAGACGGGCGACCCCCCCGGGTAGGTGGCGGGGGGGTGGCGGCTGGTGGTGACCCGCGAACAC
>JANNVG010000132.1:0-5581 GCA_031414395.1 Fimbriiglobus sp. | reverse complement strand
GTTTACTCTCCGCCCCACAGCCCGAGCAGGATGACCGGCGGGCCACCCGGCTCCGCCAGCTGCGTGACGAGCGAATCGATTTGCAGCCGCGGGCCGGCGAGGTCTCGCCCGGCCAGGAAGATGGGCACCCGCAACCGTGCGAGGCGGAAGGAGTAGCGGAAGCCGAGGGTCTGGCCGACCAGCGGCGCGTTGCCGGCCACCGGAAGGATGTCGAAATCCCGACCCTCCCGTCAGTGGAAGTCGTGCGCCCACACCTGATGCGGGAAGTAGGAGAGTGGCGCCCCGGTGTCAATGACGGCACGCTTCGCGCCCGGGACGGGCGGTACGCGGACAGAACACGAGAGCTGGCGGAGCGGAACGTGACGCAGTGCCGGTGACGACGGGGCGAGCGGAACATCGCCCTCGTCGGCAATGCCGGGGATGCGGACTCGATCCGCGAACAGTTCAATCCGTGGCAAGGTAAGTCTCCGCAGACAACATCCACGGGTCATCGATCACCAGCCGCGCCGGGTGGACTCCCAACTCCGCTGCCACGCGCTTCCGTAACGCCAACTGGTCTTTGTCGTACCCCACGATCCGCCCTTCGTAGAAGGCGATGAACTGGTACGGGTGGGTGCCGTCCGGGTCAATCTTCAGCCCGGCATTCTGGGCTTCGGAGTAGCGGATCCACTCGGCGTGGCACTCCTCGAACGTCGGCTCGTCGAGCGGGGAGCCGGTCGGCGGCGGGGCCGGCACGGGAACGGCGTCGGTCAGAGTCGGGGTCACGGGTCGCCCTCCGGGGTCGTGGTTCAGTTTACCCGATCCGCCCCGCGAACGAAAAGAACCCCGGCGGCGACGCCGGGGTTCCGGGGTTGCTCGAGCTGCTCGCCCGTCGCCTCACCCGACGGCGAACCCACTCATCGCCCGCCGGCCGGGGGAAGCGTGAAACTTGTCGTCGCGGGGAAGCGCTGCGACCGGACGGGCGTGTTCCCCTCGTCGGCTCGGGGCGACGACAAGTCACCTGAGCGGGTTGAACACCCTCTCCATGTTGGAGAGGGACGGGGGTGAGGTCCCCACCTGTCCCACACCACTGCCAGATTCCTGACAGCCCTGGCCGAACGACATCGCTCAGCAGCGCTGGGCATGGCGAACTGTGGTCAATTAGAACCCGGAGCATGCCCCACTATCTGGTGGAACGCCTGGTGCGGTGTGCTTTGTCCAACCCAGTCCACCGCAACGCCGGCAGAAGTACCGGAAGCCGTCCTCGGCCCGCGGCATAATCTCCTCGGGCATCTCGCGGGTGCCTTTGCAGAGGGAGCAGATTTCGCCATCTTCTGGCATCGTTGGAAGCACATCAACCAACTCCGGCAAGCCGACGGCGCTGGCCCATCGGACCATACAGGAGGCCACTTCTTTGGGGTGGTCCAGCACCCACGGCAACTTGCCCTCGCCAAGGTTGCCTATCCACACACGACCGTCCAGCCCAAGGTAGCAGGCCCGGCCCATGCCGCTCATCAAGCGGACCACTTCGTCCGCGACAAACATCTCGTCCACGACCTGCGGGCGGCCGGCACGCCAGTCGGTCAGTTGCGCTTCGCGGACGACCTTGAGGTGCGCTCGCTGCTGGTCGGTCAGTGGTAGCCGCAAGCGGTAGCCCCCCGCCGCCGAACAAGGAATCGGGTTGCGAACTGCCTCGCGGCACCCGAATTGTAGGGCGGGCGAGACGGGCGTAGCCCGGCGACCCCCGCCACAACCCTAAGCGGCGGAGGTCGCCGACGAAGCGTCAGCTCGCCCGCCCTACGTTTGCCTTCGCCATCACCCGATCAGCCGTTGCACCGACGCCAGGGCCAGCTCGCCCACCTGACTCGGCTTCGCCTTCCACAGCACCGGGTTCAGCACCTCCACGCTCACCGCCCCGGCGTACCCGATCTCCTTCAGCCGCGCCACCACCGCACTCAGGTGGAAGTCGCCTTCGCCGGGTAGCACGCGGTCGGAGTCGGTCATCAGCTCCCGTGGGATGCCGGCCACGTCGCACACCTGCACGTGAAACAGGTTGGCGGCCGTGAGCAGTGCTAAATCCTCGGGCTTGCTCGGCCCCTGGTGGTAGTGGAACACGTCCAGGCACACGCCGACGTTCGGCTCGCCGCACTGGGCGACGAGTGCGATCGCCGTGTCCAGGCTGGTGCAAACGGCGTTCGCCCCGCGGAACTCGAGTGCCAAGGTCACACCGAAACCGGCCGCCCACCGCCCCACCTCGGCGAGCGATGCGACGGCCCGAGTGAGCGAACCGGCGTCCGGCTTGGCGTGGTCGGCGGCGACGACGAGCGTGCGGATGCCGAACGTCTGGCACAGGTCGAGGCGGCGCTTGAAGTGCTCGAGGGCGGCGGTGCGGGCTTCGCCTTGCGAGAGGAGCAGCCCGCCGTGATAGGACGCGGCCGGCAGTGACACCCCGGTGTCAGCGAGTTGCTTGCGGGTGTCGTCGGCGGGGGTGGTTTCGAGGTGGCGTTCGAGTTTGGTCAACCACACTTCGACCGCCGCGCACCCGCCGGCCGCGTACCCGGCGATGTCGTCGGCGAACGCCGACGGCAGCGTACACACCTGACTGACGCACGGGATCACGACACCCTCTTCGTCGGGTCCAGACTGCCGCGTGACTTGAGTGGCGAGTTCATGAAGGCGAACATCACCACCCACACGAGAAGCCCCAGCGCGACCAACGCCACGAATGCCCCAGCCCAGATCCAGAGTTCACGGCGGGCGCCGCCGGCCCTCGCCCGCGCCCGCCGCGGGGTGGCGGGTTCGTCGTCGGCGTACTCGTGGTGTTCGGCCTCCACCGCCGGCGGGGGCACCCACCCGGGCGGGGTGTACGCGGGCGGCGGCGCGGTGGCCACCGCCGGGTGTCCGGCCCACCCGCCGGCCAGCGCCAGCCGCGGCGGGTCGTCCATCAGCTCCACCTGTTCGTTCTCGGCCAGAGTGACGTTCGCCGGCGGCACGCCGGGGTTCGAGTCCTTGCCAAGCGACACGGAGTCCGGTTGGCCGGGCGAGATGATCGCCGTCAGCCCACTCACCACGTCCGCCATCGTCGGGCGGTCGGTGGGGGAAATGGCGAGCATCCCCTTCACCATGTTCACCAACTCGGGCGGGCAGTCCGGGCGGGAAGCCGACAGCGACGCGCCGCCGGGGTCGCGGCCGGTGAGCAGGTGGAACAGCACCCCGCCGAGGGCGAACACGTCGTCGGCCGCGGTACGATCCCCGGCGGGCAGGCCGTAATCGGTGACGCCGACGGTGGCGGTCGGGCCGGGGCGATACCGCGGGGAGCCGTCCGGCTTCGGCTTGCTGGCTTGCACCAGCGGGCCGACGTACAGCCGCCGCGGGCCGACGTGGGCGTGAACGCTGCCGACCGCGTGCGCCGCCGCGAGGGCGACCGCCGCCTGCCGGGTGTACTCGGCGGCCAACAGCGCCGGCATCGGTCCCATGTCGGTGACGAGCGCGGCCAGGTGCGCGCCGTCGGGCTGGCGGTGGACGGCGTACCCTTCACCCGCGTGCGTGCCACTCGCCATCGGCACACTCAGGGCCGGGTGCGGCGGGCGGGTCGGCGGGGTGGGGCCGTCGGCGAAGTGGCTGAGCCGCACCTCGGTGCGGGTGGCCGGTTCGACCGCGCGATAGGTGTTCACCTCCAACTCGTCCAGCAGCGGGAAGCCGGCGAACGCGAGTGTGTACCCGCGGCCGGTGAGCACGCGGTCGGCCTGAAATGGGGTGAGCAGGCCGGAGGCCACCAGCCGCCGGGTGAGGGCGGGCAGGTCGTCGTTGGCGTCCGGGCGGTCGGCCAAGCGGGCGAGGTCCGCGTCGGCCAGGAGCCGCAGTTCGCGGGCCTGCTCCAGGAACGCGGCAACGGAATCGGACGGCATGAGGGCGGGTCTCGCGGAAGCGGCCGTAGGCGGGTGGCGACATTGTAGGACGTGACCGCCCCCGGAGCGCGGGTGTTGACGCCTCGGCCTTTTCGCACAACTGGTTGGCCCGTGCGGGCGTGGCCGGCTACCATCGGGCATGACCCCACAAGTGCTCATCGTCGGCGGCGGGCTGGCCGGGCTGTGCTGCGGCCGGGAGCTGGCCCGCCGGGACATCGCCTTCCAGATCCTCGAAGCGTCGGACGGCGTCGGCGGGCGGGTTCGCACCGACCTCGTGGGCGGCTTCCGCCTGGATCGCGGGATGCAAAACTACCTGTCGTCGTACCCCGAAGGGCAGCGGGTGCTCGACTCCGAGCGGCTGAACTTGAAGCCGTTCGCGCGGGCGCTGCTGGTGCGGTACGGCGGCAAGTTCCACCGCCTCGCCGACCCGCGGGACGCCTTCACCACCGCCCTCGCCTCCGCCTTCTCGCCCGTCGGCACGCTCTCCGACAAGCTGGCCGCGTCGCGGCTGAAGGGGCTGGCGAACACCGACCCGGCCGCCGTGCGAGACGAGACCACCGCCGAGTTCCTGCACGCCGTGGGCGTCGGCCCGACCATGACCGCCCGCCTGTTCCGCCCGTTCCTCGGCAGCGTGTTCCTGGAATCGGAGTTGACCACCTCGGCCCGCTTCTTCCGCTTCGTGTACCACCTGTTCGGCCGGGGCAACGCCTGCTTGCCGGCGCTCGGGATGCAACAGATCCCGGAGCAACTGGCGGCGGGTCTGCCGGCCGGGGCGGTGCGGCTGAACTGCCCGGTGGCGGGCGTCACTGACACCGGGGTGTCACTGGCGAGCGGGCAGGTACTAACGGCGCGGGCGGTGGTGATCGCCACCGACGGGCCGGCGGCGGTGGCGCTGAGCGGCGGGGCAGTGCCGGCGGTCGGATCGAACGGCACGGTCACGCTGTACTACGCGGCGGACGTGTCGCCGCGCGCCGAGCCGGTACTCATGCTCGACGGCGATGGCGCCGGGCCGGCGTCGGCCGTGGCGGTGCCGAGCGAAGTGAGCGGCGAGTACGCGCCGGCGGGGCAGAGTCTGATCGCGGCGGCGGTCGTCGGCGTCCCGAGCGACGACAACGACACACTGGACGCGCGAGTGCGGGCGCAACTCGGCGGGTGGTTCGGGGTGGAGGCGGTGAACGCCTGGCGACTGTTGCGGGTGTATCGCATCCGGCACGCACTGCCGAGTCAGCCGGTGGGGGCGTTGGAGCCGTGGGAACGGCCGGTGAAGCTGCGGGCGGGGCTGTACGTGTGTGGGGACCACCGCGACAACGCGAGCATCAACGGGGCCATGGTCTCGGGGCGGCGTGCGGCGGAAGCAGTGGCGGGTGAGTTGGCGAAATGACCGGCGTGAAGTGCGACAGCAAAAAGTAACCGGGTCGCAGACAGCCTCTCCCTCTGTCTGCAACCCGGTTTGGCTCTCGCCGAAAGAATCAATCGCAGACACCGTGCCAAAGCCCACAACGGTGTCGTCCAATTCGCCACATAGAGCCGACATCAGCGTGGTTTGCGATTTTTTACGTGTCGAGAGTCCTCGACTCTGCGCTCCTGGTTTGCTCAGAGCTTTCACATCACTTGCCACTTTGCGCGGCGGAACGCACACGAATCGCGCAGCAGTAGTTTTGGTGTCCTGGCGAACGGCGCGACGTGAGTCCGCC
>JANNVG010000131.1:0-4891 GCA_031414395.1 Fimbriiglobus sp. | reverse complement strand
TGAAGGCACTGCTGGGCAGCGCCTCCGGCGACCCATCCAGCACCATCGCCATGCCGACGGCCGCCGGCCGCACGCCCCTTCCGCAGCCGACCAAGAGCGCGAACGGCGGCAGCCTGCTGCTCGTCACCCCCGGCGCGCGGGCCGCCACCGCCCCGAAGTCGGCCGTCGCCCCGCCCCTCACCCGCCGCACGATGGTCAACTTCCCCGGCGGCACCGGGCAAACGCTGTCCGCATCGCTGCGGTTCGAGCCGGACGCCGGCGTGCTGCGGCCGGCCGTGCTCATCGGCGTCGGCAGTTTCGGCCGCCGGGCGCTACAACAGATCCGCTGCCGGCTGCTCGACCGCCTCGGCCAACTCGGACAGGTGCCGTGCGTCCGCTACTTGTACGTGGACGCCGACCCGAAGGCGGCCGACAAGGCGTCGTCCGCCGCGTCCGACGTGTCGCTCACGGCCGAGCAGGTGTTCCCCTGCCCGCTTCAGCCCGCCACCAACTACCGCCGCCGCCAGCTCGACGACCTGATGCAGTGGCTGCCGCGGGAGAAGCTGTACTCCATCCCCCGCTCGCTCCGCGTGGACGGCTCCCGCGCCCTCGGCCGGCTCGCCTTCTGCGACCACTACCTGCGGTTCATGAACCGCATGAAGCACGAGATCGGCGTCTGCACCACCCCGGAAGCGATGCACCAGTCGAGCACGTTCACCGGGCTGAGCGTGCGGACGAAGCAGCCGGCCGTGTACATCTTCATCAGCGCGAGCGGCGGCACCAGCGGCATGTTGCTCGACCTGGGGCACGCCGTCCGCCGGTCGCTGGAGAAGATGAACCTGGCCGACGCCCCGGTGAGTGTGTTCATCCTGACGGGGGCGGTGCAAGACTCCGACAGCCCGGCCGAAGAGCTGGGCAACGTGTTCGCCACGCTCACCGAACTGAACCACTACGCCGACCCGGACGTGCCGTACACCGC
The DNA here is from genome assembly GCA_031414395.1 of Fimbriiglobus sp. Taxonomy (GTDB): domain Bacteria; phylum Planctomycetota; class Planctomycetia; order Gemmatales; family Gemmataceae; genus JALHQU01. Next base: position 3,933 of record JANNVG010000131.1, on the reverse strand, counting down.
CCGCTACGGCGGCCCCGAAGGCCCGCAAGTCGATGCCCGCGGGTTGCCCTTTTCGGCGACGTACCTGTTGCCCATGTCGGCCCGCACACCGGAGGCGTTCCGCGATGTCACCTCGCACTTGGCCGGGTACGTCGCCTACGACCTGACCACCCCGCTCGGCAGTGGCCTCGACACCCTCCGCCAGAAGCCCACACCGCCCGGCCGCACGCCCTTCCGCGGGTTCGGCACGTTCGGCGTGTGGTATCCCCGCGGATTATTGTTGCGGAGTGCCGCCCGTCAGACGTGCGTGGACCTGCTCCGCCAGTGGTCCGAGACGCCGCACGCCCTGCCGCCGGAGGCCGACGCCGTCCTCCGCGAGGTGATGGGCGACACCCGCCTGACGCCCGAGCCGGTCAAGAAGTTCATCGTCGCCCAGAGTGCGACCGACGACGAGGGCGACCCGCTGGCCGTGCTCGCCAACTGGGTGCTGGACGCCACCCGCACCGGCGCCGCCGGCGGGCGGAAGCCCGACCCGATCGGGTGGGCGGTGGGCGTGTGGGACACCGCCCGCGACTGGATGGGCATGGAGCCGACGACCGAATCCGACAGCGGCTTCCGCCGCGGGCGGTTGAGCAAGCAACTGGACCACGGGCTGAGGCGGGCGTTCGACTCGTGGGACGCCGAACTGACCGCCCGCATCCGCGGCCTGGAGAAGATGCCCGGCCCGCGGCTGGGGGCGACGCAGACGGTCATCACACAACTGGTGGCGTCGGCCGGCGGGGCGATGGCGACGATGGAAAATCAACTGCAAGATCTGGCCTGGAAGCGCGAAGCGGCGAAGGTGGCCGTTCAAGAAGCGGTCGGCAGCGCCCAGGGGGGCGGGTCGTTCTCGCTCTTCGGCAACCGCGAGGGCAAGTCGGTGCGGGCCGTCACCGACGCCGTGAAAGCGTTCATCGACCTGCGGGTGGCCGAAGACCTGACCGCCGCCGCCACGCAGTTCTACCGCCGCCTGCACGCCCGGTTCGAGGACTGGCACCGCACCGTGCAGGCCGCCCGCGAGCGGCTCGGCCAACTGGCCGACCTGATGGAAGCGCCCATCCTGCTGAGCAGCGGCTCGTCGCACAACCCGCACCTGAGCAACGAGGCGGTGGAGGAGGCCACGCAGACCACCCTCCGCGGGTCGAACACCATGCGGGTGGTGCTGCCGAAGGGCCAGGAGCAGCTCGACCGCTCGGCCGCCGACCTGCTCGACACCGCGTCGCCGCAGGCGCTGGCCAACCTGGAAGCGATGCTCACCACGGTGGTGCTCGAACCCCGCGGCGGGCTGACGCAACTGTGCAGCGGCACTGCCGACCTCGCACACCAGTTAACCACCCCGCTCATCGACCAGGCGACGGTCTTCCTGTCCAGCCTGCTGCCGACGGAAGACGTGTCGGCGGTGGAGCACTCGGCCGCCCGCGGGTCGCCGGACGAGCTGGCCCGGCGGGTGAGCAGCTACATCCGCGGGGCAGTGCCGCTCACCGGCGGGCCGACGGACGAGGAGCGGACGTTCCTCGTCCACCCGGACACCGAACCCGGCCGGGCGTATGCCGACGTGGTGAAGCAGGTGAACCCGCAAGCGTACTGCGTGCCAGTGCGGGGGGCGGGCACCGACCTGATGTTCTGCCGCGAGCAACCCGGCCTGCGGATGGCCGACCTGTTCAACCTGATCGACCCGTGCTGGGAGGCGTACCAGTCGCTCGCCGAGTCGGTCATCCAGAACCCGCACTCGCGGTTCGACGTGACCGAGTGGCTGCCCCTGGTGGAATAGTGCTCTGCTCGCTCCGCGAGCGGTTCCGGGTGGAGGCAGATGGTTTCATTCCACCTCCCCCCACCCCTCCGCGAAACCATGTCCCGAAACTGAAACCATCCGCAGGTCAGGTCGTAAGCCGTTGCCGGAATTGCGCTTCCGATGATTCCACCGCACACGCCTTCGATTGAAATCAACCCAGTTTAACACTCGTCGTCCGAAGTGAGTCGCTGCCCGCTCCACGGGCGGTCTTCGGTTCCGCCCGCGGAGCGGGCAGCGACAAACGAGTTGTCACGACCTGATGAACGCCGACTCAAGGATGCACTTCGGGTCGCAGTTCAGTTGACACTTCGCTGTCGAAGCTCACCGACACCTTCATTCCGTACCACTTCGTCGGCTTCCGCCGCCGTTTCGGTGGCACCTCACAGCCCCTCGTTCCCACGCTCCGCGTGGGGACGATCCGGAGGACGCTCCGCGTCCGTCACCACGACGCAGAGCGTCGGGGGAGTCGTCCCCACGCGGAAGCGTGGGAACGAGAGGTCAGTCGGGCGATCAAACCGCGCGTCACCCCGGCAGCTCGACGCCGGGGCCGGCCGACGCCCGCGGCGAACTGACGGCCGCCCTCGACCCGAACGACCCGATCTCGCGGAACCTGCTCCGATACATTGAACAGGTGGAAGCGGGACAGGTCGCCGCACCGACCGAATTGCCCCGATCAGACGGCCCCTGCGAAGCGTGCGGCGACCCCCTGACACATCCCATGAACCGCGTCGATATTCACTACTGCACCAAGTGCCGGTGGCTCATGCGGGCCGCGTGGATGGCCCAGGAGCTGCTCGGCACGTTCGACGGTGACATCGGCGAGATGGTGCTGAAGCCGGGCGACGGCGGCATCTTCCAAGTGTCCGCGAACGGCGTGCTCGTGTGGGACCGCAAGGCCCAGGGCCGGTTCCCGGAGATCACCGAGTTGAAGCAACTCGTGCGGGATCAGATCGCCCCGGACAAGAGCCTCGGCCACTCCGACCGCAAGGGGACCGAGTGAGGGCTGCCCTGCTCATTCACGGCCTCGGCCGCACGCCGCTGTCCATGTTCCCGCTCGCCGGCGTCGTCCGTCGGGCGGGCTGCCGCACGCACTTCTTCGGCTACTCGTGCACCGTCGAATCGTTCGACCGCATCGTGCGGCGGCTGACCGCGGTGTTGAATCGCGTCCGGCCGGCGTACATCGTCGCCCACTCGCTCGGCGGCATCTTCACCCGATTCGCACTCGCGCGCACGCCGCGGCCGGAGCTGCGAAACCTCGTCATGCTCGGGCCGCCGAACCGCCCGCCGCGGATGGCCGCGCGCCTGTGGAAGTGGCCGCCGTTCCGGTGGGTGTCCGGCCAGGGCGGGCGGTTCCTCGCCACCCCCGCCGAGTACGAACGCCTGCCCCCGCCGACCGTGCCGTGTACTGTATTCGTCGGCACCGCCGGGCCGGTGGGCACGCTCAGCCCGTTCGGGAGTGAAGTCAACGACGGCGTGGTGAGTGTGTGCGAGACCGACCTGCCCGGCGCCCCCCGACACTTCGTTTCGGCGTGGCACACGTGGATGATGGCCCACCCGCAGGTTCACGGATTGCTAACAGATATCATGACCCCATCCACCGCCTCGTGAGCAACGACATGTCCGCCAAGAACGTCCTCGGAACGCCACTCAAGACTTGCTCGACGAAGCCGCTGACGGGGTTCTACCGCGACGGCTGCTGCAACACCGGCGAGGACGACCACGGCCTGCACCTGGTGTGCTGTCACCTGACGACCGAGTTCCTCGTTCATCAGCGGAGCATCGGCAACGACCTGATCACGCCGGTGCCGCATTACCGCTTTCCGGGGCTGAAGGCGGGCGACCGCTGGTGCGTGTGCGTGACGCGGTGGAAGGAGTCGTTCGAGGCCGGGGCCGCCTGCCCGGTGGTGGTCGAAGCCACGCACATTTCGACCCTCGAGTTCGTGGACCTGGAAGACCTGCAGAAGCACGCCGCCGACGCCGCCGGCGTGTGATGCATCTTTACTGTAGCCGGGGTCTGTGACCCCGGGTCCGACCGGCCTCAGAGAGGCCGGCTACAGTGGGAACGGCCACACAGAGGCCGGCTACAGGTCCGACCGGCCTCACAGAGGCCGTCGACAGTGGGT
>JANNVG010000130.1:0-12914 GCA_031414395.1 Fimbriiglobus sp. | reverse complement strand
CCAACCGGGTTGACATATTGAACACCCCCTCTCCCCTGGGAGAGGGGGCCGGGGGGTGAGGTCTCTCTCAGCCCACACATCCGGCACAGTCGTTCCCCGCCGGCGGTTCGGGCGAGCCACGGACTCTGTTCCGGGTTTAGCGGTCGGATCGGCGCGGGTGCCGGGTTATATTGATGCCATGCGGATTTTCGCTCAACTCCTGGTTCTGGTGCTGACGGCGGCGGCCGTCGCCCAGCCGACCACGCCCACTGCCAAACCGGACAAGCCGAAGGCATCGGCGGTGAAGCTGCCGGATGGCACGGTGGTGTTCGTCACCCGCGGGGCGGACGACCCGAACCCGGTGGTCGACGGCGTGGTGCTGTCGCCGGCCGAATACCAGGCGCTCGTCGATCAGGTGGAGGCGGCGAAGAAGGCGAAGGACGCGGCGAAGCCGGTGCCGCCGAGCGGGGTGGCCGTCCGCGGGGCGGTGGAACCGCGCGGGGATCGCACGGTGGCGGCGGTCACGCTCACGTTCACGTTCCGCACCAGTGCGCCCCGCACGCCGGTGACACTCGGCTGTCAGCGGGCGGCGGTGGTGAGCGCCAAAACCGCCGACGGCAAGCTGCCCATCCTGACGGCCGACGCCGACGGGCTGACCGTGCTGGCCGAGACTGCGGGCGAACACACGGTCACGGTGCAGGCCGAGGTGCCGGTGTCGGCGCGGGCCACCAAAGGCGAAATGGGCTTCGATTTCAGCCTGCCGAAAGCGGCCATCAGCACGTTCACACTGACCAAACCGCCGGCCGACGGGGTGGCGAAGGTGAGCGTGAACACCCGCGGCGACACCCCGACCACGCTGAAGCGCACCCCCACCACGGCCGAGCAACTGGCCGCCAAACCGCTCGCGCTCGGGCCGACCGACATTCTCGAAGTGAGCTGGGAGCCGCCCGGAACCGCCCCCGCCGACGCCGGCCTGACCGCCGACGCCGACGTGCTGGTGCGGGTGGACGAGGCACAAATCGAAACGGTGGCGAAGCTACGGTTGAAGGGCACCGTCCGCGAGTGGCCGCTCACGCTGCCGGCGAACGCCGAGGTGAGCGTGTCGGGTGGCGGGCCGATCCCGCTGCCGGCGTTCACCGCCACCGTGGTGAAGCCGACCGACGCGAGCAAGCCGTGGCTGATCCGCACGCCGGCGGATGCGGTGGGCGACTGGCTCGTCACGGTGACGGTGCGGACCAAGCGCCTGCCGGCGAACGACCCGAAATCCCGCGGGCCGTTCACCGTCGGGCCGTTCGTCGTCGGCGGGGTGCGGCCGACGGGCAAGGTGTCGGTGTTCGCCCCGCCCGGCATTCGCCTCGGGTTCAAGCCCTCCGCCGACCTGCGTCGCCAAGATTTGCCCCCCACCGCCGACGACGACCTGGTGGCCGTGTTCAACACCACCGCCGCCCCGAAGGCCGGCAGTTGGCTCGACATCGACGCCCGCCCCGCCGTCGGCCTGCTCCGCGTTCGCCCGCAACACAAACTGAAGTTAACGAGCACGGGGTGGAAGCTGGAAACCACCGTGCGCGTCATCCCGCCGCAACGCACCGAACTGGAGTACGTCACCCTCGACGTGCCGCCCGAGTGGACGGGCGTGGAGGTCGGCCCGGCCGAGTTCGCGGAAGCGGCGGTCGAAGGGGGCGACGGGCGGACGTGGACGGTGCGGTTCGCCACCCCACAAAAGGCGGCGTTCGACTTCACGCTCACGGCGACGACCGCACTGCCACTGGCCGGAGGGAAGGTGAACATCCCCCTGCCCCGCTGCCCGCTGGCCGAGGAGCGCGACACCAAACTGAGCGCGAGCGTGGGCGACGGCCTGGAAGTGACGGGCACCGGGTTCGGGTGGGAGAACGGCCAGCCGGCGGGCAACGGCGAACTGTTGAAAGCCGCGGGGCGTGGGGCCGCGACGACGAGCGTGAGCGGCGAGTTCGACCGCGGCGTGTCGAAGGTGGAGTTGAACTGGCAGGTGTACCGTACCGAGCTGGCGTGCGACGCGCGGGCCGAAGTGACGGTCCACCTGCGGCAACTGAGCGTGACGCAGACGCTGAAGTTTTCCGCCCCCGACGGCGACGTGAAAGTAGTGCGGCTCCGCGGACCGGACGAGTTGGTGGGCGTGCGGGCGAAGCCGGCCCTCGACCCGGTCGGCCGCGGCGAGTGGGAGTACCGCCCGACCGCCGACCCCGGCCGCGAGTTCACCATCGTCGTGCAGTACGCCGTGCCGCTGCCCGCCGGTGCCACCGCCGCCGCCGTGCCGCTCCTCTGGTGCCCGGCCGCCACGCGCACCGACGCGGTGGTGCGGGTGTGGGGCGGCGGCGGCCCGCGGGCCGAGGGGTTCGTCGGCCGCTGGCGCGAGACCGCCCCCGAACCGACCGCCGACCGCGACTCGCTGCCGTGGTTCACCCTCGCCGCCGGCGGCACCGAAACGCTCTCCCTCACGCTGTCGGATCGCCCCGAGGCCGGCAGCACCGTCATCGACCGCGGGCTGATCGAAGCGGCGGTGGCGGCCGACGGCACGGCGGCGGTGCGGGCGCTGTACGCGGTGCGGAAGTGGCCCGGCGGCGGTGTGGAGTTGGACTTGCCGACGGGCACACTTCAAGAGGTGCAAGTGGACGGCAAGCGGGTCGAGCCGGTGCGGAGCGGCGACCGCCTGACGGTGCCGATGCCGGACGCCAAGCCGGGGGCGACGGTCATCCTCGACGTGCGGTGTCAGCAGGTGACGGCGGGCGACGGCCGCGGCGGGCGGGTGATCGTGCCGCCGGCGGTGAAGGGGGCGAGCTACCGCGGGGCGGTGCGGTGGTACGTGGCCTGCCCCGGCGAGCGGGTGCCGATCGTGTTCGACGCCGGGTGGGACGCCGAACACCGCTGGGCGTGGCGGGGGACGGGCGTCGGGCCGGGGCCGGCCGACTCGCCGACCGAGATGGAACAGTGGCTCCGCGGCGGCACCGACACCGACGACGCCACGCCGGCGAGCGGGGACGCGGTGGCCGTGCGACGGGCGACGGCCGACCCGCTGCGGGTGACGCTCGCCCCGCGGTGGGCGTGGGTGCTGGCGGCGTGTGCGGTCGGGCTGCTGCTGGTGGCGGGCGTCGGGCAACTGCGGCTGGCGTACATCGGACCGGCGGTGGCACTGGTGGCGGTGGCACTGGCGGTCGGGGCGATCTTCCTGCCGCAGCCGACGGCGCAAGCGGTGGCGGCTGGTCAACCGGGGCTGCTGCTCGGAGTGCTGGTCCTGCTCGCTCAATTCGGCTGGCGAACCTACCGCCGCTGGAAGACCGACCGCCTGCCCACGTTCAGCCGCACCGTGCCCCCGCCGGAGCCGACCTCCCAAACGTCTCGCACCAGCCGCCCCGGCACCGGCGAATCCGTGGTGCCCTTCGAGGCACGACCGAGCCAGTAGTTCGGACTATGTCACCGTTCGCTCCGCGAACGGGATGTGCCCTGCTCGATCCACACCGCCCGCGGGCGCAGCCCGGAGGAGGCGGCGGAGTTGCTGAAGGCGAAGCCGTTCACGCTGGTGGACAAGATGAGCTGCGGCAAGGCGGAGGAACTGCTCAGCCGATTGCACCGCGACCGGGGAGATCGTCACCTGGTGGTAAAGTGGACCGATGGTGCAAGGGAAACCAATAATTTGCAACTTGCTGGCGCGCTTTGCAGCACGGATGGATCAGCACCCGTCCTTCCCAATTTCCTCATGGTTTTCACACGTCACTGTGGGTAAACTGTACGAAAACCACTTTCCCCGGAACCGAAGGAGACACGATGTCCGCCCAATCGCCGGTCCCTCTACCTCCCCCACCGCCACCAACACCGACTGCACAAAGTGCATCCCCTCCACCACCGAACCCGAAAGCTTCCTTCCAAGCGGAGCCGTTGAAGTTCTCCGACAACGGTGACAAGATTCGGCTCGTCCGCAAGAAGGGGGGTGGGACGGATGGCAAGTAAACCGGCGCCACCCCCGCCGCCGCCACCGACTCCACCTGCAACGCCGGTGGCGCAAAGCACTCCCCCACCCACCACAAACCCAAAAACAGCCTTTCAACCTGATGCGATTTGGTTGTCCCACCCAACCGGGCAACCGATCCAACCTGCTCCGAAACAGGAGGGCAATAGTGGCAACTAGCCAACCGACTCCCCCGCCACCCCCTCCACCAGCGAGCCCCCCCCACCCCCAACAAACCCGAAGGTTGACTTCCAAGCGTCAACGTTCAAGAAGGGCAACCCACCAGAGCAACAAGGGCAAAAGCCGACCGGGAGGAAATGATGTCACCGCCAACCCCGCCACCGTCTCCCCCACCCGCGAATGGTCAAGCGGCACCACCCCCACCGCCTCCAAATCCGAAAACGGAGTTTGTCGCGATCAACCTCCAAGAGCAGACCAAACACCCGAAAGGAGGAAAGTGATGGCTGACAGTTCTCCGCCGCCCCCACCGCCTCCTCCCCCACCGAGCGATAAGAAGCCGAACCCGAAAGATAGCTTCAAGCCCCAGACCACACAGGCAGATGACCAGAACAAGCCAAAGCCTCGCTCGTGACTTCGTTAAGGCTTTTGACTCGCCGTCGGTTGCGGAGTCGGGCTTGGCGGGCTATTCAGGTGGATGAGGAACAGGACGAAGAGTGCCACCACGACACCGGCGATCGGAATCCCAAGGAAGGCGATCGCCCGGTGGTAGTGGTTGTGAGCCTCATGCACTTTCTTCGCCTTCTGCATGTTCCGTATCTGGGCGGCAACGGAGAGCGGGTAGAGGGACAGCCATAGGTTGATGTCGATTTTCCCCTTCTCCTTATAGTGTTCGGCGATCTTGATCGCGTACTCGGTCGCTGGAAGACTTGCCACGTTCCTCGGCCGACGGGAACTGACAGCCGCACGGACTGCACGAACGGAGTAGATGAACGACGGGATGAGACATACGAGAGCAGCCATTCCCACCAAGCAAGCCACTGTGCTCTCAGCCTTCAAGGACACCAACGCCCCGAATGTGACGACCGCCGTGCCGCCCCCAAGGTATTTGACGATCGAATCTGCTTTCTCGTCCAACAGTTTGTCGGCGTGCTCCAATTTTTCCGTCACCTCGCGAGCGTACTCAATCACGGGGCCATACTCCACCCCCTCCTTTTCTTCAAACTTCTTGAGGTACTCGACGGCGTCTTGGTATGCCTTTTGGTCTTGGTAGTTGTCGTCTCCGTCTTCATGGTTGTTCCAAACCGCAGCCACCTTCTCACTCGCTTTCCGCATGTGTTCCTTGAGTTGGTCGATGAGGTCTTCCCGCCATTGCTGGTTGGCCGACTTGTCCGCGATCATCGTCGTTCACCTGTGGGGATGTTGAAAGTTACACCACCCTTGCGGCAACGGCTAGGGCGGTTGACCTTCCCCCAGGAGATTACCCCGGTACGACCGGCTCCATGTAGATAACTTGGGTGATGTCATCCCGCCCGGACTTCTCCGCATGCCCTTTGATCTGATCCGTGTCACTCGTCGCCCGTGTGACACCCATCTCTCCGGTCCAAACATGCATCCGGGTGCCCTGATTCGCCGTAAGAAGCCCTGACACAACCTCCGCAAGTGCTGGTTTTTCAAGGATTTCGGAGGTTGTGTCAGGGCTTCTAAGTGCTTGGCCGGCATGGGACGTTTAAGTGTCACGACATGGTTTTTTGGTCCGGTGGAGGGGGTGACTTAAACCATCCGTCACAGGGACGCAGCAGCGACTTCACACCGCCTGCACGCAGTCGGGCGTGTCCACCCGCGAGTTGTTCACCAGGCGGTTCACCCGCACCCGTTCCAGCAGGTCGTCCGGCGCCGGGCGGAGCAAATCGAACACCACATCAACATTGGCCTTCGGGTTCAACCAGTCGGCGTAGGTGGCTCGCGGCAAGATGGCCGGCATGCGGACGTGCAGCGGGCGGACGGTGGCGTTCGCCGGCACCGTGATGACGGCACACGTGAACAGCGGGTCGCCCCCGCCCTTCGGCTTCCACAAGTCCCAGATGCCGGCGAACGCCCTCAGCCCGTCGGCGAGGTGCTCGGCCGCGACTGGTGAGAGGGGCGGAAGGCGGCGGACGCTCTGACGGTGTTTCTTCCGGACGAGAGAAAGTGGTTCCGGTGGGGGGTGTGTGTCGGCCGGAACCAACGACAACGGTCACTTGGCGGCGAACGGCGGGCGGGCGAGCGGCAGGGCGAACGGGCCGGCGTCGAGCAGGAACACGCGGCCGTCGCTCAGGCGGGCGTACACCCCGCCCTTGTCGGGCACCACCGCCCCCAGGGTCAGGGCGAGGCCGGTGTCCGGGTCGCCCGGCTTCTCGGCGGACGAAATGACGAGCAGGTTCACCCCGTCGAACCCCAGGCCGTAGGCGGCCGGCGGGTCGTTGCCCGGCTCCACCGGGGCGGGGCCGACGCTCTTCGGGAACCTCAGGGCGTCCAGCCAGGCGGCCATCGCCACCGGGTCGAGGGCCGCCCCCTTCGGCTCGGTGGCCACCCACGCGCCGTTCTGGAGTGTGGCCTCCAGCTTCACCTTCGCCTTGTCCGGGGTCGTCGCCGCCCACCCCCGCATCGTGACCGACTTCACCCGCGCCGTGGGCACGCGGAAGGCCACCTTGTCGGTCAGGTCGGCGGTGCGGAGGCGGGCGAACAGGTCGGCCGGCACGCCGTACACGAACGGCTTGTCCACCGCCTTGAGGTACACGCTCGTGTCGTCGCCCTTCACCGGCTCGCCCAGGTGGTACTCGTCCGTGCGGGTGCCGCCCTTCTCGGCCGGCCGCGTCACCTTCACGCTCAGCTTCGGGTTGGCCGGGTCGAGGCCGAGCGGCTTCGGGTCGTCCGCCTTCTCCATCAGCAGGCCGGCGGGCGCGGAGGCCAACCGGCCGAGCAGTTCGAGCAGGGCGTCGCCGTCGGCCACCGGCCCCTTCGTGTCGCCCACGTTCCACACGCCGAAGCGGTAGGCCGGGTCGGTGGCGGTCGGGTTCTTCACGTACTCGGTGCGGGTGCCGTCGCGGAACAGCACGACGGCGGTGGCCTGGGAGGGCACGAGCGCCGGCGGGCGGGCGTTCACGAACTTGATCCGCGGGTGCAGGGCGGGGGCGACGGCGTCGAGCGGCACTTCCAGGTCGGTGCTGTCCTTGCCGGCGGTGCGGCGGACGGCCACCAGCATCCGGCCCTCGGTGGTGCCGTCCGGCTTCGTGACGGTCTTGACGAACTGCTTGCCGATTTTCAGCGTCACGGTCGGCTCGCCGGTCACGGGCGGTTCGGGCGGCAGCTTGCCGTCGGTCGTCTTGGCCTTGTCTTTGTTCACCCCGCCCACCCACACCTTCAGCACGGCTTGCAGGCTGGCGGCGTCGAAGGCGGCGTCGTCGGGCTTGGGCAGCACGTCGGCGGCCACTCGCGGGGCGGCCAGCTTGGTCAACAGGGTCTGCACCGCCAGCACTTGCGCCTCGGCCGGCTCGCCCCCGCCGCCGTACAGCCCCCACGTGTCCGTCGCGGCGGCCAGCTTCCGCAGTTGGAAGCCGCCGCCGACGGAGGAATCGATGGCGTCGACGAGCGCGACTTTCGCCGGCGGCAGCAGGTCGCGGTTTTGCAGCGAGGTCGGGTCGTTCAGCGTGTTCACCAGCTTGTCCGTCACGTCGGTGGTGACGGCGAACACGGCTGCGTCGCCGGCCAGCTTCACGTGGTGGCGGGTGGGCACCAGCGGCTTGCCCTCCTTGTCGGTCAGCCGCTTGCCGATGAGCAGGGTTTGCGGCGGCTTGCCCTTGGCGGTGTACGTCACGGTCAGCGGGTTGTCGGCGGGGGCGAGGCCGAAGCGGGGCAGTTCGGCGGCGGGCACGTCTTCGGTCACGTCCACGGCCCCGCCGGTTTGCAGGAAGAGCAGGGCGTTCAGCAGCGGGCGGACGCCGGTGAAGCGGGTGGCGTCGGGTTCGCTCGCCCCGCTCACGTCGGCCGCGCCCAACTCCGGGGCGGTGAACCGCCAGCCGTCGTCCGTGCGGGCGAGCGCCAGCGTCTTGTCTCCGCGGACCACGGTGACGGCCGCGGAGTCGGCCTCGGTGTCTCGCGTGTCGCCGCCGATCAGCGCCCGCGGGCGGAAGTCGCTCCGCCACTTCACCAGCGTGGCCGGCTTGCCGTCTTTGGCGTCCGGGCGGAACAGGCCGCTGCGGAGCTTGCCGGTGAGCACGGCCATCGGGCGGATGTCCGGGTCGGTGGCGGACACCAGGAACGTGACGGCGTTCTGGTCGCTGCCGAAGGTGGTGTCGCCCACGTGCACGGCGGCCGACTTGTCGCCGGCCTTCAGCGTCACTTTCACTTCCGGCTTGGTCAGCCCCGTGTTCGCCCGCTCGACCGGCCCGCTCATCTCCTTCGGCTTGAGGGCGAACAGCTCGCCGACGAGCGCGTCGAGGGCGGCGGAATCGACGCCGGCGTCGGTCGGGAAGGTGAGCCGCCACTTGCCGTCGGCCTTCTCGAACACCAGCTTCTCGTCCTTCGGGCTGGTGCGCTCGAGTTCGACGGCGGTCACGTCGGCCGGCTTCACGCCGGCGGCCACGAGGGCGGCGAACGGGCCGTCGGACGCGGCTTGCGGGTCGGCCGTGTTGAGGGCGTAGATGAGCAGCCCGACCACCAGGGCGAGCACCACCGCGAACAGGACGGCCGTCAGGCGGAAGTTCATGGGGGTCGAATCAAGGGGTGTTAGGGTGGTCGGGGGCGAGACCTCACCCCCCTGCCCCCTCTCCATGACATGGAGAGGGGGTGTTCAAGGGGGAATGGCGGCCGGTTCGCTCGCGTGACGTGCATAACGTTCACAGGTTGAACACCCCCTCTCCATGTCATGGAGAGGGGTCCGGGGGGTGAGGTCTCTTGATCACCCACATCACTACACCCAGCGCCACCGTCAACAGCACGAAGGCGGCGGTGTGCGTGCCGTACACCAGGCAGTCGTCTTGCGGGTCGTACCCGTGCGGCTCTTCGGGCAGCAGGCTGGGCACGGTCATCAGCAGCGTGGCGACCGTGAGCGTGCCGAGCAGGTACGCCCGCATCCGCCCGCTGATGCCGCCGAACACCCAACAGCCCACGATTGCGGCCATCGGCAGCGCGGTGGTGGTGGCGTGGTGCTTCCAGGTCCGCTCGCTGAACAGCAACATGCCGAGCAGGATGAACCCGCACTCGGCGGCGAACCACACCCCCTGTCGGCGGGTGGCGATTGGGGCACCGGCGAGCAGCACGAAGGCGAGCGCGAACGCCCCCTGACACCCGCGGACGACCCACTTGGCGGCGTCCGGCCCGATGTCCACCAGGTTCCGCGGGTTGACCGGCACCGGCTTGCCGTCGTCGTCGTAGATGATGTCCGACGGGGAGTCGGTCAACAGGCGGAACACCAGCCCTGGAATCGACTGGTTCGGGTGCTCGGTCGTCACCTTCCCCTGCTCCACGAACGGCTTCGCCATCATGCCGTACCAACTCTTCAGCAGCGTGGTGTTCCGCTCGAACCCGAGCACCGCCCCCGGCACCACGAACAGCCACAGGCCCAGCCCGATCAGCGTGCCCAGGATCACCGCCCCGCCGCTCTTCCACACCGCCCGCACGAGCGAAGTCTTCTCCCGCACCGCCGCACACCCGCCGAGTAGCACCTTCCACCCGAAGTACACGACGAACAGCGCCGGTGTCACTTTGCACGCGATGGCCAGGGCCAGCACCACGCCGGCGGACACGTCCCACCCGCGGCGGAACAGCTCCAGGCTGGCGAACACCAGGAAGGCGATGAAGATGTTCACGTTGCCGTGTTGCATGTCGCCGAGGATGGGGTGAATCGACAGCACCCCGACGGCACACGCGGCGAGCGGTGGGAAGTGGCCCACTCGCTCCGCGAGTGGCGGTTCGATTCCGCTCGCGGAGCGAGCAGACCACTTCTCGGTCGCCAGTCGCAACGCCCACACGAACAGCACCGCCGCCAGTGCTGCCTTCACCAGCAACCAGACCACCGCCCCGGTGAACGGCGGCAGGGCCACGAATGGCCGCAGGATGAGGGCCATGATCGGCGGGTTCGGGTAGTTGTGCTTGTCGTAGATGTCCACGCCGCGGTCCAGGTCTTCAATCTGCGGTCGCCACCGCAGGAAGGCCGATTTGGTGAAGTCACCGTTGCGGTCCGGCTTATGGATCTTGTGCAGGTAGAGGCCGAGGCTGAGCACGAGTACGAGCGCGAGCAGCCCGGCCACGCCCACCCGCCACAACAGCGGGCGGGCGGCGAGCAGCGCCCCGAGGCGGTTCGTCAAGCTGGTCACGCGCGCGAACATCAGCACCGCAGGTCGGGTTCCGAGGAAGGGAAAGTGTACCGATCGGGAAGGATCGCCCACAAGACGAAGCCGCCACAACCCGCGGAGGGTTCGGGTCAACCACTCCACCCGCGCGCGAGTGTCATGCCAAGTTGCAGTGACCTGTCGCCGTAGCCGGCCTCTGTGAGGCCGGTCGGACCGGGGTCACAGACCTCGGCCCCAGCCGAACATCACCACCACCGGGTCTCAGTCGTCGGCCGGCCGGCGGCGGCGCGGGCGGTCGTCGTCGGTCGGTTCCGGCGGGCGGGTCACTTCCACCACCCGCGACCCCTTCGGCTTGTTCGTGGTCAGCGCGAACAGCAGCCAACACAGGTGGGCCACCGCCGCCGGCGCCCACACCACGGCCGTCCCGATGATGCGGCCGAACGGGTTGTCCACCGGGCCGCCCGTACTGCCCTCGGAGAACAGGTACAGGCAGAAGGTGGTGGTGATGCCCATCAGGATGAGGCCGGCGGCGACCAGGCGGTTGAGCACGAGCGCGCGGCTGACGGCCGGGAACTTGCGGGCGTTGGTGGCGAAGTACAGGAGCATGCCGAACAGCACCCCGTGCATCACCCCGCTGAGCATCAGCCCGAAGGCGATCCGCTGCGCCCCGTTGGGGAACGGCTTGGCCACCGGAGCGGGCGGGGGCGGCGGCGGACCCCACGGCCCGCCCCCAGGGCCCCCGCCCATTTGCATCGTCGCCGGCGTGCCCCAGGAGTTGCCGCTGCCGTTGATCAACTCCTCGAACAGGTCCACCGACAGGACGGTCAGGCCGACGAGCAGGAGCAGCACGGACAGGTGTAGGAACACCCCGAGTACGAACTTGCGGCCCAGGTGCGGGTCCCGCTCGTCCGCCGACAGGCCCGCGTTCCGCACCCGCAGGGAGAGGAACTGCACCAGCAGCACCACGCCCCCGCCCACGCCGAGCACGATGGCGAACGGGAGGAAGAACGAGTCGAACGGTCGCATGGCGAAGCTCCGGGAGGTCGAACCGGGTCGTCAAGTCACACAGTACGACCCCGGCCCCGGAGTACAACCGTCGTCAGTGCGAGTCCGGGTGTGCCTCGCCGCCGGGAAAGTCGCCGCACGCTCCGCGGGCGGTTCCGAATCCGCCCGCGGAGCGTGGCGGCGACTTTCCCCCATGCCTCAGTGCGCCTCGGGGTTGGCACCGCCGCCGGTCAGGAACGGGATCGGCACGTCCGGGAAGTAGTACCCCATGACGGTGAGTGCCAGCCCGAGGACGCCCAGCACGCACCCGCCGACGAACGCCCACCGCGCCTTCGACAGCATGGCCACCGACGCCAGCACGATGCCGATTTGTAGGAGCAGCTCGGCCATGTCGAAGAACGGGTCCTTCTTGTGCGCCTCGTCGCGGTCGGCCTCGTACTTCTTCGCCGACACGGACAGCTCCTCCTTCTCCTTCTTGTACTCGGCCAGCTTCGTCGTCACGAACCCGAGCCGCTGCTTCCGCCGCTCGCCCACCTCGGCCGCCTGCTTGGTGCGGTCCTTCTGCCCGGCCTCGTACAGCTTGCCCAGCCCCTCCGCCTCCTCCGCCTTCAGCGCCCCGAACGTCTGCTCCAGGTCCTCCCGCTCCTGCATGTACAGTACCTCCCGCTGCACCTTCGCCTGATACCGGCTCCACTCGTTGCTCGACTTGAGCTGGTTCATCATCATGTCTTTGCCGGCGTTGTTCCCGCCCGCCGCGGCCAGCGCCAGCACCACCGCGAACACGGCCACGCTCATCGCCACCCGCTTGACGAACGGGTCGTTCTCGTCGTGCGGCACTTCCACTTCGGCATGACTCATGACACTCCCTCCGGATGTGGACGAACACCCGAGGCGGAACGTAGCGATCCGGGGCGAACCGGGCAACCGCAGGTGGGCCGGGGTTGGAGTCCCCAGGGTGTCAACCCTGGGTTCCAGCGAGCCGACGCACAAGCTCGCAAAAATCACCCGTCGCACCCGGCCGCACTTGACCCCGGCCCTACTCTGGTGGGTGAGGGGATCGCCCTCCGGCTGTAGCCGGCCTCTGTGAGGCCGGTCGGAACCGGGGTCACAGACCCCGGCTACAGTGCGGCGGCCCCTCTTCCACACGGAGGACTCTGCGCATGTCTCGACTGCTCTCGGCTCTGGCGGCGGTGGCCCTGCTCGGCGGGTGGGCGCTCGCGGCCGACGACAAGAAGCCGGCGGACGACAAGAAGGGCGACGCCCCGACCGGCGTGTGGGTGAAGAAGACCGACGAGGGGATGACCCTGCAAATGGACTTCACCAAGAAGGACGTGCTGGTCGTGACCGCGTCCGTCGAGGACAAGAAGTTGGTCATCACGACCGCGCTGACGGCGGGGAAGGACGGCCTGTGGACGGCGAAGGCGACCAAGTCGGAGAACAAGGGCGACTTCCCGTTCACCCCGACCGACAAGTACGAGTTCAGCTTCAAGGTGAAGGTGGAGAAGGGCAAGGCGACCATCTCCGACTACACGGCGAACGAGCACGAGGAGGAGGCGAAGGGGGTGGTGCAGGGCGAGTACAAGAAGAAGGAAGACAAGTGACGGCGTGCCGGGTGAACCGGCGGCGTGAGCCGCCTGGGTGACAACAACCCAGGCGGCTCA
>JANNVG010000129.1:0-5208 GCA_031414395.1 Fimbriiglobus sp. | reverse complement strand
GCTTCTTCGGGTCGCGGGCTTTCAGGAACGCGGCGAAGTTGCCGCCCACTTGATCGAGCAGCGTCTTCCGTGCATCCTCGACCGACTTGCCCTCCTTTACGGCTTTCGTCACCTGTTCCGAGAACTGGTTGAACGCCATGCCCGACTTCTGGTAGGCGAACTGCTGCTTGCCGATCGGGGCGTCGGCGGGCGTGCCGGGGCTCCACACCTTGGCGATCTTGCCGAGGTCGTACCCGCCGTCGCGGAGGAGGAGCGGCGAAGTGGGGATGGCCTCGTCCCACACCGCCCCGTTCAGGATCGCCCCGCGGCCGGTGTTGAAGAAGTACCGCCCGCTGAGCAGCGAACTGCGGCACGGCGTACACGACGGTGCCGGCACGAACGCGTTGCGGAACACCACTCCGCGCTTCGCCACGGCGTCGATGTTCGGCGTTTTGATCACGCTGTTGGCGGTAGCCGTGGCGTCGAGGGGGGCGTAGCAGGAGGCGTACCGGCCCCAGTCGTCGGCGAAGCAGAACACGACGTTCGGCCTCTTCGGCGGGTCGGCGGCAGTCGCCGCGGTACCGGCGAGGAACATCACGAGATGGAGGGTGTGGCGCACGCGCGGGCTCCGGGGAGGGGCTTCGACCGGCGGGGCGAGCTGCTACGGCTGCTTCTTCGGCTCGGGCTTGTCGCGGAGCGGCCAGTCCGGGTGGTCCTCGTGGGCTTCGGCCATGAGCTTCGCCGCCTTCGCCGCGAGGTCGGGGTGTTTGTCCGCGAGGTCCGTCTTCTCGGCGGGGTCGGCCTTGAGGTCGTACAACTGCACCGCCCCGGACTTGCCCACCTTCACCCCCTTCCAGTCGCCGAACCGCACCGCCTGCAAGCTCGGCCCGGCCTCGTGCAACTCCCAGTAGAAGTAGTCCCGCTTCGGGGCCGCCCCGCCTTTCAGCAGCGGCAGGATCGACACGCCGTCGGTCGTCACCTTCTCCGGCAGCTTGGCGTTCAGGATGTCGGCGCAGGTGGGCAGGAAGTCCCAGAACGCCCACGGGTCGTCGCTCACCTTGCCGGCGGGGATGACCCCGGGCCAGCGGGCGACGCACGCCTGCCGCAACCCGCCCTCGTACAGCGACCGCTTGAACCCCCGGAGTTGCCCGCCCATCGTCTGGTCGAACAGCTTGCCGATCTCCGAGTTCGGGGCGAACGACGACCCGTTGTCGCCGGCGACTACCTCCAGCGTGTTGTCGTCCAGCTTCAGTTCCTTGAGGGTGTCGAGCAACCGGCCGACGTCCGAGTCGAGCCGCGTCACCTGGGCGGCGTAGCTCTTCTGCTGTTCGGTCCACTTCTCGTTCTTGTACAGGCCCTGGTCGTCGATCTCGTGCCGGCCGTGCGGCAGGGTGATCGGGTAGAAGAGGAAGAACGGCTTGTCCTTGTTCGCCTTCACCCACGCCACCGTCTCGTCGGCGATCAGGTTCTGGGCGTAGGTCTTGCCCACCCCCTTGCCGTCGTTCCCGTCCAGGTCGAACCGCTTGTCGTCGCGGTACAGGTACGTGGGGAAGTAGCTGTGGGCGTGCCGCTGGCAGTTGTACCCGAAGAAGTGGTCGAACCCGACCTTGAGCGGGCTACCGGTGGTGTCGAACAGGCCCATGCCCCACTTGCCGACGCACGCGGTGGCGTACCCGTTGTCCTTGAACAGCCGGGCGACGGTGTACGTGCCTTCCGGCAGCGGCTTCTGGCCTTCGGGCTGGACCTCGCGGTTCGCCCGGATGGGGCTGTGACCCATGTGCTTGCCGATCATCAGCGAGGTGCGGGACGGGGCGCACACGCTGGTGCCGCAGTACGCCTGGGTGAACCGCACCCCCTCCTTGGCCATCGCATCCAGCCGCGGGGTCTTAATGAGCTTCTGCCCGTAACAGCCGACATCGCCTTGCGCCAGGTCGTCGGAGAGGACGAAAATGACGTTCGGTTTCTTCGCCGGTTCGGCAGGGCACGCGGCGGTCACCCCCACCAGTACTGCCAACAGTGTGAGACGGTGTCGCATCGGGCACTCGTGGTGTGGGTGCGGGGTCGGTGGCAGCGGGGTCGCCCGCGGGCGGTCACTTGGCGGCGAGCGGTTGCAGCTTGAGGTCTCGCCAGAGCACCTCGCCCTGCTTGCCCTTGTGCATCTGCAGGCCGAAGTAGCCCTTCTTGTAGGTGTCCGTCTTCCAGTGGGCGACCGGCACGCCGTTCAGCCACGTCTTGATAGTGTCGCCCTTCGCCAGGATCGTCACCCGGTTCCACTCGTCCGCCTTCTTCAGGTGCTGGGCCTTGCGGGTGTCGGCGTGTTCCTTCAGCCACACCGGGTAGAACCACCCGCCGCAGTCCTGGCCGTAGATGCCGCCCGACCACCCGCGGCCCTGGGTGAACGGTTCGTGCTCCACCTGGGGGCCGAAGACCGTGTTCCCGCCAGTGCCCTTCGCCTGGGCGCGGATCATGATGCCGCTGTTCGTTTCGACCACGAACCTGGTCTCGAACGTGAGCAGGAAGTCGGCGTAGTTCTCCCTCTCGGTGCACAGGTAGGTGCTGGGGGAATCCGGCTTGCACACCGCCCGGATGCACCCGTCCTTCACCTCGAACGTGGACTCCCCGCCGCGGGTCTTCCACCCCTTCAGGTCTTTGCCGTTGAACAGGAGTTCGGCCTTCTCGCCGACCTTCGGCTCGTCGTCCTTGTTCAGCAGCATGTCAGCCGGGTTGGGCACGTTCGGCTGCTTCTCGTACTGCTTGAACCACTTCTCCTGGGCCGGGTCGAGTTCCCCGGCGGGCAACCGGCCGGCGACGAGTACGAGGGCGACGGCGGGGATGGTAAGCGTGAGAGGGGGACGCGGCATGGGTTAATACCCGTGGTGAATTGAAGCAGGGTTGGCTTGCCGCAGTGGTTGTGGCTGCCGACCCTGGGTCGCCAGCCACTCGTCCGACTCCGTGTCAGACTTGACATACGCCCCGCCAAGATGTCGGCACTCGCCGGCGGGAGGACGGCCAGCGGTGCGACGGCGATCGCCGGAGCGGTCTTCCTGCGGGTGCTTTCCGAGTCGGGCCTACTTCGTCGGAACGAACACGCTCACCTTCTCCTTGAACTCCGCGAGATGCAACTGGTCATTCACCTTGACCTTCTCGATCGTGAACTCGACGCTGTACTTCTCGTACTCACCTTGACCGCCCTGAACCTTGCCGAGCGACTTGGACTCCCCGGTCTTGCAGGCTTCGGCGGCGAGCTTGGTGGTGGTCACCGGTTCGGGCACGTCGGGGAACAGCCCGTCCGAATGCTGGTTGTTCACCCACTTGGCCATCTCCTCCGCCGTCACGCCCTTGCCGAACTGGCACACCTTGCCGCTGACCGGGAACTTCTTCGCGTTCTCGACCCGCAGGACGACGATCACCCGCTGGTCGCCCAGCGTGTAGAAAACCGTGGTACTCGTGTACCCGATCTGGGACTGGCTGACCTCGAGTTTCTTCACCGCCTTGCCGCTCAGATCGAGCGTCGTGGGCGTGTCGGCCGCCGCCGCATGTCCGACCGCCGCGAACAGGATCAAGGTGGGCGCGACGGCTCTCAGGTGCGACATCGATTTTCCTCGGAGTGTGTTCGAAAGGGATCGCGAAAGCGTTGATTCGTTACGGAGAAATCGAGGGGTGGGTCACTTCACCACGTCGCCGCCCCACAGCGGGGCGACGTTCGACTTGTCCCAGGCGTCCCAGGCGGCTTGCAGTGCCTTCACCCTATCCGGGTTCTTGGCGGACAGGTCGGTCGCCTCGCCGATGTCGTCCGTCAGGTTGTACAGGCTGGCCGGCGACAGCCCGGATTTTCCCTCCGCCCCCAGGTCGTACCGCACCAGTTTCCAGTCGCCCTGGCGGATGGCCATTTGCTTGCCGAACCTCCAGTACAGGGCGTCGTGCGGGGTGCCCTTCTCCTTGCCGCTCAGGTACGGCAACAGGTCCACGCCCTCAAGCTTCCACTCGGCCTTCGGCGTGACACCGGCCGCGGCGAGGGCGGTGGCGTGCAGGTCGAGCTGAATGACCGGGCGGTCATCCGTCGTGTCCGGCTTGACCTTCCCAGGCCACGAGACGAGGAACGGCACCCGCACCCCACCTTCAAGCGTCGTCCGCTTCGAACCACGAAGGGGCGTGTTGATTGAGCCGTTCACCGATGTCGCCTTCATGGTCGGCCCGCCGTTGTCGGAGATGAACGTCACCAGCGTGTTCTCGGTCAACTTCTCGTCGGCCAGCTTCTTCACCACCGCGCCGATGGCGTCGTCCAGCGCGCTCATCATGGCCGCGTAGGTCTGCCGCTGCTTGTCCTTGATCGCCGCGAACTTCTTTAGCCGCGGGTCGTCGGCCTGCATGGGCGTGTGAACCGCGTTGAAGGCCAGGTACAAGAAGAACGGCTTGCTCTTGTTCGCGTCGATGAACGCCACCGCCTCGCGGCCGAAGGCGTCGGTCAAGTACCACTTCTCGTTCGCCGGATCGCTGCCCCGCAGGATGCCGTCCGGTTTGAAGTAGTCGTGGGCACCGCCGAGGAAGCCGAAGAAGTCGTCGAACCCCCGCTTCTGCGGGTGCCGCTCGTCGGTGCCCAGGTGCCATTTGCCGATCAGGGCAGTGCGATAGCCGGCCGCCTTCATGCGGTCGGCGATGGTGCTTTCCGTCAGCGGCAGCCCGGCCTTCGTCGCCTGGACGCCGCCGGGGTTAAACTCGTGCCCGAACCGGGTCTGGTAGCGGCCGGTCAGCAGCCCGGCCCGCGTCGGCGAACAGTACGGGCCGCTGACGTAGCCGTTGGTGAACCGCACGCCGGACTTGGCGAGCGCGTCGAGGTGCGGGGTGGGGATGTCCTTGCACCCGTGGAAGCCGACGTCGGCGTAGCCCATGTCGTCGCCGACGATGACGATGACGTTCGGCTTCTTGTCGGCAGCGGTGACGGCTGCCGTCGTCAGAAGCAGGGCGAACAGTGCGGGGAGAGGACGCACGGTGGAACTCCATGAGCGGTCGAGGGGACAGGCTACTTCGGTTCCCAGGTGTAAACCACCTTGCCGGACACGTCTCTCAAGTCGAAGCGGGCGGTACTCCTCTCCTTCTCCGGCTTCACCGTGAACGACACCTTCACCGAGTCGCCCGAACTGAACAAGATCGTCGGCGCGTCGGACTGGATCGTGATCTCCGCCCCCATCGCCGCCGACTTCTTGAGCAGCAGGACGGCCACCTCGATCT
>JANNVG010000128.1:0-2048 GCA_031414395.1 Fimbriiglobus sp. | reverse complement strand
CGCCGCCCCCCCCCCCCCCCCCCCCCCCCGCCCTACCTGACCGGCGGATTCCACGGTCGGGCGGGTCGAGCGGGGATCGCGGTGAGCGTCCCCGACCACCGCGACGACCCGCCGGGGAGCCGTGTTACGCGGCCGGGCGTTCGTCGCTGATCCACGCCTCGCACCGCTCGGCCGATGTGTGGTCCGGGTGAACCACCAGATACCGCCCCTCGAGCGCGCCGAGTTGAAGGCCGAGGACGATGTGTTTCGCGTCGAGCGGAGCCAGGTTCGACGGGTCGTACTGTTCGAACTGAGCGAGCACGTCGAGTACGGGGAACGAACTGCTCCCGTCGCGCTCGATCAGTTGGATTGCCACCAGTCCGAGACGGTACTGAAACGACTGCCCGGCGAGTGATGCCGGTTTCATCGGCGACCCGTCGGCGAACGACAGCCAGCGGATGTCCTTGACGAACCGTAGCCACACGTCACGCGGGAAGATGGCGGTCGGTGCCCCGGTGCCCACAACCGCCTGTTGCGACTTCTGGTCACGCCCGACGCGGAACTGACAGTAGACCCGCTGGTTGGCGATCCCAGCGGTCTGCCCGTCTGGCAACCGCACCAGCACTACCGGCGACCCCTCGTCGCGGCCCACTCGGAGGCGAATTTTGGGCATGGTGTTCTTCCCTGAAGGTGCTCAGCCGACGTAAACGATGACGAAGCGGTCGGGGTTGATCTCGGGGTACATCTTGGCCATCGCCAGCTCCAAACGCAGGGCGTCGGGGTCGAGGCCGACGACCGACTTCCGGTAGACCGCCGCGTACTGCTTCTGTCCCGAGCCGACGGCGAAGGCGTTGATCTGATCGTGAATCCAGTTCCAATCGGCCGTGTTCTCGGCTTGGTCTCGTTCTGTCAACTGTGGGCGTTCGGCACGCAGACTCATCAACTCCGTGAACCACTCCTCCCGCTCGGCGTACCACTCGGCCAGTTCGGTTTGCGAGACGGCGGGCGGCGGGCCGTCCGTCGCCGGGGCGTGGGTGGTCAGGTCGGCGTTCATGCGAAGTCTCCTCCGGGCACACAGGTATTCTCACACACCGGCACCGCCGGAACAACTGTCCGCCGCCCGCGCCGCGTCCTGATGTTGGCGCCGGTTGTGTCGCGCCGGGCGGGGCGGGCAAGCGGGCGGGGAAAAAGATTCGCTTGATCCGTCGCCCCGTTGCGGGTATCCGTAACAAGTATCGCCACCGCTCCGGAGTTGCACGCATGACCCCAAGGACGTTCGCCCGCCGGATGGCGGGGGTCGCGGCGGTCGGTCTGGCGCTGGCCGGGGTGCCGGCCGCCTCCGCCCAGTTGCCCAAGTCGCAGTACCGCACCGTCGATCCCGTCGCCCTGTCCCTCGACGGGCAGGCGTACACGCTCAACTTCGCCTACATCACCCCCCGCATCACCCGCGTGAAGACGCCCGACAAGGGCGAGCGGACGGTGTGGTACATGCCCTTCTACGTGCTCAACAAGACGGGCGCCCCGCGGCAGTTCATGCCCAAGTTCGAGCTGGTGCCCAAAGACCCGGACGGGGTGGTGATGAACTCGCTCGACGAGTCGCAGCCGTTCGTGGTGGACGCCATCCGCAAGATCGAAGACCCGGAGGACGTGCGGAAGTACAAAACGACCGTGGCCATCGGCCAGAAGAAGATCCCCGTCGCCCTGGATGCCACCTACCCCGAGTCGCAGGCGGTGTTCGGCATCGCCGTGTGGCTGGACGCGCCCGAGAAGGCCAACCCGAACCACTTCAGCGTGTACGTCACCGGCCTGTCGGACGGGCTGGCCAAGAAGGAGATCGAAGACAAAGGGCAGACCAAAGTGATTATCTCCGAAAAGTCGCTCCAGCTCGACTTCAAGCGGCCGTCGGCGTCTCGAACCGACCGCGCCGACGACATCAAGCCGAACGAGAACAACGGCCTGGGAGCGGAGGCGTGGAAATACCGCGAGTCGCAAATCATCCAGAAAGCCGTTAAGCCGAAGTAGGCCGCACTGGAACCGGTCACACAGTGACCGGCCGCACTGTGCCGCCG
>JANNVG010000127.1:0-1968 GCA_031414395.1 Fimbriiglobus sp. | reverse complement strand
GGGGGCGGCAGCGCCGGGGCGATGGGGGCGATGCAGCGGCCGGGGTTCGCCGGCGGCGGTGGCGCCGCGGGCGGGGGAGCACGCGCGCCGGCCGGCGGCGGCGGGCGGCGGTAGCGATCTATTCCGCGAATCTTCCGGCGGGTTCCGCCGGTTCACCACGAAGGACTCGTCATGTTCGCCATCACCCGCGGGCGGCTGCTCGCCGCCGCATTCGGCCTGACTGCGGCGGTCGCCGGCGCGCAAGCGCCCTACCAGTACGGCCCGGTGGCCGGGTGCGCGGTGGGCAACTGTGCGGCGGCCAACCACGGCACCTACGGCCCGGCCCTGTTCGCCGTCAACCCGCCGCCGAACCGCTTCAACAAGCAGGCCGGCCCGGACGAGCCGGAGTGCGTCGGGCGGTCCAGCCACCCGCTTTCGGACTGGATGTACATCCGCCAGTTCTGCGGGCCGACGCTGCAACCGGGCACCTGCCACGGCTACCACGCGACCAAGTGGCGGAAGTGGGAAGACACCTGCGCGACCCCCGGCGGGTGTGCGACCGCGGCCCCGGCGATGCTCGCGCCGGCCCCGCTCATGATCTCCACGCCGCCGGCCGTCGCCCCGGCGGCGCCGTCCGAGAAGCTGCCCCCGCCGAAGGAAGACAAGCCGAAGACCGACCTGCCGAAGACCGATGTGCCGAAGGTCGATCCCGTCACCCCGCCGAAGGTGCCGCTCATCCCGAAGGACAGTAGCACTGTGCCCGCCCCGCTGCCGACGGTGCCCTTGCTGCCGATGCCGCTGCCGACCGAGCCGGGCAAGATCAACACCACCGAGAGCACGACGCCGGCGCCGACGCCGGCGGTGGCTCCGCCCTCGCGTGAACCGCGGGTGGTGGTGCCGCCGACGCCGAAGTGAGCTACGTTGGCTCTTGACGAGCAGCGACCGCCAGGGAGCGGGTGATTCACGCCCGCTCCCTGGCGGTCGCGGCTCGTGAGGGCTGATTCATGTCTGAACTGTGTCTGGTGACCGGCGGGGCGGGGTTCATCGGCTCGCACGTCGTGGACGGGTTACTCGCCGCGGGCAAGCGGGTCCGCGTATTCGACGACCTCAGCACGGGTCAAAGTGCCAACCTGCCGGCGGGCGTCGAGTTCGTCCGCGGGTGCGTGTGCGATGCGAACGAGTTGACCGCCGCCGCGGCCGGGTGTGCGGTCGTGTACCACCTCGCGGCGATGGCGTCTGTCGCAAAAAGTCTGGAAGACCCGCTCGCCTGTCACGCGGTATGCGCCACCGGCACGCTGAACGCACTGCTCGCGGCGAAGGCCGCGGGTGCCCGCCGCGTGGTGTACGCGGCCAGTTCCAGTTGCTACGGCTCCGCCGCAGACCCCGCCGGCCTGAGCGAAGACACTCCCCTCCGCCCGCTCTCCCCTTACGCCGCCGCCAAGCTCGCTGGTGAACACTACCTGGAAGCGTTCGCCGAGAGCTTCGGCCTCGAAACCGTGCGGCTGCGGTTCTTCAACATCTTCGGCCCACGGCAGCGGGCGGACTCGCCTTACAGCGGGGTCATCGCCATCTTCGTGGGGATGCTGACGCAAGGCCGCGCGCCGGTCGTTCACGGCGACGGGTTGCAGGCCCGCGACTTCGTGTACGTGGCGAACGCAGTGCAGGCGGTGTTGAAGGCGGGGGACGTGCCGGGCGTGAGCGGGAAGGTGTTCAACGTCGGCACGGGGCAAGTCATCACCGTGCTGGATCTGGTGAACGCATTGAACCGCGTGATGGGCACGAGCGTGACGCCGACCCACGGCCCGGCCCGCACCGGCGACGTGCGGTTCAGCCTGGCGAAGATCGACCGCATCCGCACGGAGCTGGGGTACGAGCCGACCGTCAGCTTCGAGGACGGCCTGCGGAAGACGGTCGAGTGGTATCGCAGCTTGTGAGCGCGATCATGGCGAGCCGAGCACCGTAAGGTGCCGGGTGGGTTCGAGAACCCGG
>JANNVG010000126.1:0-3120 GCA_031414395.1 Fimbriiglobus sp. | reverse complement strand
CCCGCGCTCCCGGCCGAGGCCACTCCAGACCCGGCAGGATCACCCGACATCGACCGACAGACGGACCACTACTTCGCACTGAGCCGCCGGATGAACCGCACCACCTCGGCGTACACCAGCACCACCGCCGTGCCGCCGACGATCAGCGCCCAGTCGAGCCAGCCGAGCGGTTCCACGTCGAAGATGGCCCCGCCGACGTTCACGATCAGCACTTGGCCGATGACCGTAAGCGAGGCGATGAGCAGGAACAGCGGGTTCTTGAACAGCCCGCGGAAGCCGCTCTGGTCGGGCGTCAGGCTGCGGCAGTTGATCTGATTCCACACCTGGAAGAACACGTAGACGGTGAAGAAGATCGTCACCTGCCGCACGTTCAGCGGGTCGAACGCCCACCCGGTCGGGTTCGGCCCGCTGCCGTCGGCGAACCAGCCGTAGTACTCCATGCCGATCAGGAGCGCGATCATCACCACCACGAAGAACAGGCCGGTGGCGAAGATGGTGCCGAGCATGGTGCGGGTGACGATACTCTCGTCGCGGCGCTTCGGGCGGCCGGTCATCAGCCCGGCCCGCGGCGGCTCGCTGCACAGGGCGATGGCCGCGAACGTGTCCATGATGACGTTGATCCAGAGCAGTTGCAGGACGGTGAACGGCGGCTTCAGCCCGAGGAACGGCCCCAGAAACGCGACCAGCAGGGCGGACAGGTTGATGGTCAGTTGGAAGACGATGAACCGCTGGATGTTCTCGTACAGCGCGCGGCCCCAGTGGACGGCCTTCACGATGGTGCTGAAGGCGTCGTCGAGGAGCACGATCTTGCTCGCCTCCTTCGCCACTTCGGTGCCGGTGATGCCCATCGCCAGCCCCACGTCGGCCTTCTTCAAACTCGGCGCGTCGTTGGTGCCGTCGCCGGTCATCGCCACCACGTGACCGATCTCTTGCAGCAGCCGCACCAGCCGGTACTTGTCGAGCGGCTTCGCCCGTGCCACCACCCGCACGCTCGGCAGCTTCGCCTTCAGTTCGTCGTCGGAGAGTGTCGCCAGGTCGGCGCTCGTCAGCACCAGGGCGTCGGGCGAGTCGAGCAACCCGATGTCGCGGGCGATGGCGCGGGCCGTCTCCGGGTTGTCGCCGGTGATCATCTTCACGTCGATGCCGGCCGAACGACACTGGGCGATGGCCTTCGGCACGTCCGGGCGGATGGGGTCGCGGATGGCCACGAACCCGTCGAACGTCAGCCCGCCCTCGCACTCGCCGCGGCGGTCGGTGATCGCTTCCGCTTCGCTGGGGAAGTCGGCGGGCAGCGGCTTGTGGGCGAACGCGAGCGTCCGCATGGCGTCGCCGGCGGCGGACGACAGGTCGGCGTGGATGGCGGCGCGGTCGGCGCCGGTGAGCGGGCGGACGCTGCCGTCGGCGGTGGTGAAGTGCGTGCAGCGCTCGAGTACCACCTCGGGCGCACCCTTTACGAGTGCGGTCGGCCGGCCGAGCAACTCGGCCACGCTCGTCATCCGCTTGTGCTCGCTGCTGAACGCGGCGCGGTACAGCACCGGGTGGTGCAACCGCTCGTGGGCGTACTCGGTGCCGCCGTCGGCCAGCCAGAGCAGCAGCGCGCCCTCGGTGCTGTTGCCGATGACCACCCGCCGCTCGCCCTTGTTTTCCAGGGCACCGGTGCTATTCAGCGTGGCGTTGACGGCGACCCAGTCGGTCGGCGTGGTGATGACTGCCCGCACCCCGTGGACGCGACTCGGCGTGAACGCCGCCGCCCCCGCCTCGGCCGACTGTCCGCCGGCGATCAGCCGCGCCACCCGCATCTGGTTCATGGTCAGCGTGCCGGTCTTGTCGGTGCAGATCACCGTCGCGCTGCCGATGGTCTCGGTGGCCACCAGTTGCCGCACCAGGGCGTTCGCGCGGGTCATCTTCCGCATGGCCAGCGCGAGCGACACGGTCACGCTCATCGGCAGCCCTTCGGGCACGGCCACCACGATCACGATCACCATGTACACGAAGTAGTCGAGCAGGTGCTTCACCACCCCGAGCCACCCCTGCGGCTCGCTCTCGCCGTTCACCGCGTGCGCGGTCGCCGGGTTCATCTCGCCGACGTACAGCCCGCGGGCGAGCAGGGCCAGGAAGATCAGCCCGGCGGCGATGTACCCCACCCGAGAGATGATTTTCGCCAGCCGCTCCAGCTTCTCTTGCAGGGGGGTCAGTTCTTTCGAAATGGTCAGCTTCTTCTGCACCCGCTCGCCGGCCGCGTCGGTGTCGTCGGCCGGTTCGTCTCCGCCGGTCAGCCGCCGGGCGATCTGCCCGATCATGGTGTCGTCGCCCACGTTCGTGACGGTCATCTGGCCGAGGCCGTCCACCACCTGCGTGCCGCGGTACACGCAGCCGAGCTTGTCCGGCCCGTCGGCGGCGTCGGCGTCCGGTTGCACGGCCTTCTTCACCGGCTCGGATTCGCCGGTCATCAGGGATTGATCGATGAACAGCTCGCTCGCCCGCACGATCCGCCCGTCGGCCGGGATCTCGTCGCCCGTCTCCAGCACCACCAGATCGCCCACCACAATCTCGTCGAGCGACAGCGCCGCCACCGATCCGTTCCGCACCACCTTCACCCGCACGGCGTCCTTGTGCGTGTTCAGTTTCTCGAACTCCTGATCGCTGCGGTACTCGCTGATGAACGACACGCCGGTGGCGAGGACGACGGCGATCATCACCGCCAGCCCGTCGAACGACGGGTGCCCGAGGGCGACCGACGTGCCGAACAGGGCGAGCGCCAGCCCGAACAGGGTGGTCGGGATCCAGTCGGTCAACTTCAGCAGGAAGAGCGCGCCGACCGCGACGATGACGACCACCAGCGCCACCCCGCCGGCGAGCGGGGAGGCGGCGAACAGGTCGACCACGATCTTGAGGAGCGAGGCGGCGAGCAGAATCTTGATGATGGCGTCGTCGAACTTGTCGAGGAACTTCCGCCACGCCGACGCGCGGGGCAGCGGGGTGAGGCGGTTGGCCCCGAACTTGGCCCGGCTGTCGCCCACCTGGGCGTCGGTCAGGCCGTCGCCGCGGGCGGCCGGGAACAGGTCGAAGACGGCGGGCAAGGTGCGCATCACAACATGTTACGAGCCGCGACCGCGAGGG
>JANNVG010000125.1:0-2358 GCA_031414395.1 Fimbriiglobus sp. | reverse complement strand
CCCCCCCCCCGGTGGGGGGGCCGGGGGGGGGGCGCCCGCGCCCGGCTCGTTTTGGTGTGAGCGTTCCCGATGATCGCATGAGTCGTTGCGGTCGCCGGCCGCTCGACCCGCCCTACAAGACTTCGGAAACCGCTCGCGGGGCGAGCGGACCACTTTCACACCACCTCCACCCGCAGGCCGATCTCGGCCAGCGCCTCCACCAGGGCCGTCAGGTTCGCGTCATCGACGGCCAGGGCGGTCGGGCCGAGGCGGTCGTCGATCAGCTTGCGGGTGGACGGCCACTGCATCACCCCGTCGGCGGCGGCGGCGGTCGGCAGTTGCACGATGAGCCGTCTCGAAGCCAGCGACGGCGGCAGGGTGGCCGCGTGCGTGAACAGGCGGGCGACGGGCGGCATCGGCCCGCCGGTGCGGGCGACGAACCACGCATCCAGGTCCACCGCATTCAGCCCGCCGCCGAGCGCCCGACTCACACTCGCCGGGCTGACCGCCCACTTCCGCGGGCCGCTCCCGTCGGGCAGCGGGTCGGCCAGCTTCGCCACTTCGGATTCGAGCAGCAGGTCGGATTGCGCCGCGTCGATGGTCAGCGTCACGCCGTCGTCGGCCACGTTCACACACCGCGTCGGGCGGGCGTCGAACTCGCGGTTGCCGATCAGCCGCAGGTGCTTGAAGTCCGGGTCGGTGCCGCTCGGGCAGAGGCCGATCCGCTCCGTCACCCGCAGGGCCACCACCCCGCGGGCGAGCGCCGAGTCGAGGTCGGCCGAGGACGTAAATTCGATGAGCGTGGCGGCCGTGTACACGACGATCCGCTCCCGCTTGTTCGCCCACCGCTGCAACAGGTCGGCCACTGCCGGCGGCACCGGCCGCGACCCGTGGCGGTTGAGCGTCTGCACGATGCCGGCCAGCGTCAGGCCGCCTTCCAGCCCGCGGTACGTCTGCTCGGCCGTCAGTTCGAGCGTGCAGGCGGCGCCGAACCCCTTCCACCGGGCGAACCGCGTGAGGGCGGCGATCAGCCCCGGCGTCAGCCCCTGGCGGTAGGCGATGATCTCGGCGTTCGGCTGCACCAGCAGGGTTTGCGGGAAGTCGGACGGGTCGGGCGGCTTCGGCCCGTCGGCGAACAGGTGCCGCCCCAGGTCGGTCAGTTTGGCTGACAAGCCGTTGTCAGTGGCCACGTCCGCCACCCGCAGGGGCACCAGCACGGCGGACAGCAGCGCCCCCACCCACCCCCGCCCGCGGTCGGCGTGCGCCTCCTTCGGCAGCCCGCCCGACCAACTCGGGTGGTGCGCCCACAGCCACTCGGCGAGTGCGTCCGCCGGCACCCACCCGCCCGCCTTCGCCAGCAGCAGCAGCACCACCGCACTCGCCGACGGAAAAGGGGAAAGGCCGGTCGGCGGGGTGTACCCGCCGTGCAGCGGGTCCCAGTTCTCGATGCCGAACAGCCCGCCGACCAGATCGACGGCGGCGGCGTTCAGGCTGGCCGGCGGGTCGGACGGCGGGGAGGCCCGCCACTCCTCCCCGTGGCACTCGATGCCGCCCACTTCGGCCGCCCAGCAGGTGGCCAGCACGCCCAGGTCGGGGGCGGCGGGGCGGACGTCCGACGTGGCGGCGGACAACAGGTCGGACGTCTGCAGGCGGGTCAGGTCGCGCTTGAACAGCACGCCCGCCTGGGTGCGGCGGAAGGGCGTTTCGCCGGCCAGTTGCACCACCGCGGCAATCCGCAGCAGCCACTCCAGCCCGTCGGCGTGGGCGGCGGGCGTGTGCGGGTTGGCGTCCGACAGGTCGGGCAGGTCGAAGTGTTCACCGCGAGCGCGGGCGGCGACGAGCGGGTGCGCGAACACCTCCGCTTGCTCAATGCCGCTGACAGTGAGCCAACTCTCGAACGAGTTCAGTTCGTGCGACTCGGGCGGGCGGACGGGGTACAGCAGGCCGGCGTCGAACGCCTCACTCACCGGCGCCAGGCCGTCGGCGTGGCCGAGGGACGCGAGGGCGGTGAGCAGGTGGCCGACCTTCCAGTGGGCGCGGCGGGTGAGGCCGAGCAGGGCGACCAGCCGGCGGGCGGGGGCGGACAACTCCTTCAGCCGGCGGTCCACGACCGGCGGGTTGGCCAGGGTGGTCAAGATGCGGTCGGTCAGCTCGTCGGCCGGGATCGTGTTCCGCGCCTTCAGCAGGCCGGCCGCCACCTGTCGGCGGAGGGCTTCGGAGTAGCCGTCGAGGGCGGCACGGACGCGGGCAATGGGTTGTTCGGCGTCGGTAGGCATTCAGGTAGTTTACGAGTCCGGCCGAGCCGCGACCGACCGAGCCGCGACCGCGCGGGAGCGGGGGGGGGAAAATCCCGCTCCTTCGTGGTCGCGGCTCGTGACG
>JANNVG010000124.1:0-4979 GCA_031414395.1 Fimbriiglobus sp. | reverse complement strand
TCCGCGTCATCCGCGTGCCGTTTTGTTGAAGTCCGTACCTCAGTCACTCAGGTTGGCGAGGTAGTCCTCGTACCGCTTCTTCGCCTGGAACTCGTCGGCCATCAGCGCCTTCTGCTTGACGGTCAGGGCGTCCAGTTCCTTCTCCTGGTCGTCCAGCTTCTTCAGGTACTTGCCGTACACCTCCGCCTTGTCGGGCGTCTCGCGGAGGTTCTTGCGGATGCGGTCCTGATCCGCGTTGATGCGGGCCAGGTCCGCCACCACCTGCCCCAGCTCCCGCCGCGCCGCGTCCCACTCGCCCTTCTTCTTCAGCGCGTCGGCCAGTTGCCCCTTCAGCTTGGCCGACGCCTCGTTCAGGTTCATGACGAACCGGATGGTGTCGTCCGGGCTGTTGCTCAGGGAGATGCTCTCGCCCAGGTCGCGCTCCTCGATCACCTTGAACTCGGCGCTCTGTTTCGCCGCCACCTTAGTCTCGAACCGCAGCACCGCCGCCGTCTCTTCCAGCGGCTTCTTCGGCTCCACCAGTTTGAACTGCTGGCTGGTGCGGTTCGGGTGCTCGATCAGGAGGGTGCGGTCGGTGTCGCTCTTGTTGGCGATCTTGTACACCTTCTCCTCCCGCAGCTTCCGCACCACGTGGACGACGCCCTTGGTGGCCTTCACGCTGGTGATGGTGCCAGTGCTGGCGCCGTTCTGCGGGATGAACTCGGTGCCCAGGTCGATGGCGTAAGCGAGCAGCCGCTCCTCGCCCGCCTGCACGTCCAGGATGCGGCTGTCGCCGGCGTACACGCCGTTGTCCAACACGGTGATCGGCCCCTGCGGGAGCGTCGCCTTCGTGCTGTTGGTCATGCGGAAGCCGAGCAGCGGGTGCTTCGTCTGCACGGCCGGGTTGTAGATGCTCACCCGGTCGCCGGCGATGTCGTCGCTCACGATGGGCAGCATGGCCGACTTCTGACGGGCCAGACTGACCGGGTGCTTGATGCCGTACTGGAAGCTGTCGCCCAGCTTGGCGGCGGTGGCGGCGTTGGCGATGCCCTGCCCGCCGAGCATCCGCTCGGCCCCGCCCGCGATGGCCTCCCGCTCCAGTTGGTTCACCGACTTCTTCATCGCGTCGCGGTCGGCCATCAGGTCGTCCGGAGCCGGCCTCGCCGAGCCGGGCTTGCCGTCGGCAGGCCGACCGCCCCCCGTGCCGGCCGCCCGCTTTTCGTCCGAGAACTTGTTGAATTCCGGCCTCGCCTTCTCCTGCTTGTTCTGGGCGAACCCGCCTTCATACGCCGGCGGGCGGAGGCTGGCGAACAGTTCCGGCTCGACCGTCGGGCGGGTGACGTACAGGGGGTTGTACAGGTCCATCTTGAAGCTGATCGGCCGGCCGGACACGAGGCCCATCTTCACCCCGGTCCAGTCCTCGTCGGTCGGGTTCTCCACGATGGCCCACCCTTGCAGGTACGGCTTGGCGTCCTTGTCCAGTACCAGCCGGTAGCTCGTCTTCCAGATCGGCGCTTCCACCACGTACGCCACTTTCACCTTGCGCTTGCCCTCGCCGCTGAACTGGATGCTCACCGCCTTCTTCGCCGAGTCGTGACTCAGTGCCACCGTCTCGAGCGCCCGCTTCAGCTCGGCCTCGAGCACCGGGTTGAGGAACCGCACCCGTTGCACGTCCATCATCTTCATCGCCCGGAACCCTTCGGTGGTGCTGACGTTCAGCACCGTGCAGTCCAGTTGTGCCGTGCCCACCGGCACCTTCTGCACTTCGACGCCGACCACCGACCCCTTGATGGTGCCGGGTTGCGTCGTCACGGTGGTGTTCATCACCACCTCGACTTGTTCGCCGCGGGCTTGGCTGAGGATGTTCGCCAGCGTCGGCTCGCCGTTCAGGTTGATGGCGAAGCTGCTGAGCGTGCGGCCGACCGGCTCGTGGCTGTCATAGCTGACGGCCGAGATGTGCCCGTTGTTGAAGTCTTGCAGGGTCATCGACTTGAGCAGGTCGTTGATGTCGGTTTCGGGGAAGGTGAGATCGACCCGCGATTCGCCGTCCACCTCTCCGGTGCGGCCGAAGTACCCGACCCCGCTGTTGAACAGCACCACCTGCTTGACGGGCAGGGCGACGGTCTGTTTCGGGTCGCCGTCCGCTTTGCCGGCGGCGCCGGCGGGCGGCACGACGGCGTTCAGCGCGAACCCGACGCCGACCGCCCCGACGACGGGCACGGCCCACAGGAACTTCAGAGGAGTCATGTTCCGTCTCCAAAAAGAGGGGGTAGTACACCGAGCCGGACAGAAGGGATGAATGAGGAAGCCAGGAAGGCAGGAACAAGCAGAGTTTGATGCATTCTTCTGCCTTCCTGGCTTCCTCATTCATCATGCGTCTTTTCAATTCCGGGTGACGCCGGCGTGCAGGTTCAGGATGGTCCGGGTCACGCTCGTCCACGCGGCCAACTCGGT
Organism: Fimbriiglobus sp.; assembly: GCA_031414395.1. Taxonomy (GTDB): domain Bacteria; phylum Planctomycetota; class Planctomycetia; order Gemmatales; family Gemmataceae; genus JALHQU01. The sequence continues at coordinate 2,546 of JANNVG010000124.1, read as the reverse complement.
TTTGTCCAGCTTAGTGTTCGCCGGCTTCGATCCCGTCTTCAACACCTCGTCCGCCGCCTTCGCGTCCTTCGTGTACTGCTCGCGGTGCTTCTTCAGCAGTTCGGCCAGCGTCTCTCGTTCGGCCGGTTTCGCCGGGCGAGACAGTGCCAGCTTGAACGCGAAGTCGAGCCGCTCGTCGGTCGTCGCCCCGCCGTCGGTCAGCATCCGCTCGGCGAACACACGGGCGGCCTCCACGAACTCCGGGGCGTTCAGCAGCACCAGCGATTGCAGGGGCGTGTTCGACCGCACGCGGTCGGCGCTGCATTCCTCGCGGGTGGGGGCGTCGAACGCCAGCAGCGTCGGGTGCAGGTACTGCCGCTGCCAGTGGGTGTACAGGGTGCGGCGATACAACCCGTCGCCGGTGTCGTTCTGCCACTCGCGGGCGGGGAAGTTGAGGAACGACCAGTAGCCCCGCGGCTGGTACGGCTTGGCCGGCGGCCCGCCGAGCTTGTCCACCAGCAGCCCGCTCACTGACAGTGCGTTGTCACGCACCATCTCGGCGTCGAGTCGCCAGCGGTTCTGCCGGGCCAGCCACAAGTTGAACGGGTCGCGCTCCTTCTGTTCGGCCGTGGCCACCGAACTGCGGCGGTAGGCGTCGGTCATCAGCAGGGTTTTCACGAACCGCTTGACGTCCCACGTCTCACGCAGCTCGAACGCCAGGGTGTCGAGCAACTCCGGGTGCGTGGGCGGTTCGCCCTGGCTGCCGAGGTCGTCCATCTTGCGGGCCAGGCCGGCGCCGAAGAACTGCTTCCACAGGCGGTTGGCCAGCACGCGGGCGGTCAGCGGGTGGTCCTTGCCCACCAGCCAGTCGGCCAGGTCGAGCCGCGTCAGCCGCTTGTCCTTCTTCGCCGGTTGCGGGAGCACGGCCGGTACGCCGGGTTCGACCACCTCGCCGCTGTCGTCCATCCAGTTGCCGCGGGCCAGCACGCGGATTTGTCGCGGCGGCACGGCGACGGTGATGAGCGTGCTGGGCAACCCGGCCCGGAACCCGTCGGCGGCGGCCTTCGCGTCCTTCGCCGACTTGTCCGCGGGGGGTGTCACCGTCACGCCGGCGAGTGCTTTCAACACCGCGGCCTGTCGCTCCTTCGCCTTCGTTGCTGTGTCCAGTTCGGCCAGCTTCTTGTCCTGCTCCGGCGATGAGATTCGCATACTCGTGCCGAACTCACTCCCGCCGTATAACCCTTGCTCGGTGATGTCGGCGAAGAACGCTTCCAGGCGGTAAAAGTCCTTCGCGCTCAGCGGGTCAAACTTGTGGTCGTGGCACTCGCAGCAGCCGGTGGTGAGGCCCAGCCACCCGCCGCCGACCGCACGCACCCGCTCGGCCGCGTACTTCGCCAGGTACTCCTTCGGCTGCACCCCGCCCTCGGCGCTCATCATGCCGAGGCGGTTGTACCCGGCCGCGATCTTCTGCTCCTGCGTCGGGTTCGGCATCAGGTCGCCGCCGAGTTGCCAGCGGGTGAACTCGTCGAACTTCATGTTCGTGTTGAACGCCTTCACCACCCAGTCGCGGTACGGCCACACGCTCACCGGCTGGTCGCCGTGATAGCCCACGCTGTCGGCGTACCGGACCACGTCCAGCCAGAAGGCGGCCATCCGCTCGCCGTAGGTGTCGGACTTCAGCAGGCGGTCCACGACCGTCTCGTAGGCGGCGGGCGTGGCGTCTTTGAGGAAGTCTTCGACCTCCTTCGGCGTCGGCGGCAGGCCGGTCAGGTCGAATGTGAGCCGGCGGAGGAGCGTGACTTTGTCGGCTTCGGGAGCGAGAGCGAGGCCGCGTTCCTTCAGCTTGGCGGTGATGAACTGATCGACGACCGCTGCACCCCCGACCTTGCGGTCGGGGTTCGCCCGGATCGGCGTGAACGCCCAGTGGTCTTCCCACTTCGCTCCCTGCTCGATCCACGTGGTGAGCGTGGCGATTTGCCCTTTCGTCAGTGTCTTGCCGGTGTCGGCCGGCGGCATGTGATCCTTGCCGTCCACGGTGATCCGCTTCAACAACTCGCTCGTCTTCACGTCACCGGGCACAATCGCCACGGCCCCGCTCTTGGCTTCGCCTTTCGCCGATTTCTCCACGTCCAGCCGGAGCTTCGCCTTCACCTTCTTCTGGTCCGGGCCGTGGCAGGCGAAGCAGTTCTCGCTCAGGATCGGCCGCACGTCGCGGTTGAACTGCACGTCTTGTGCGAGCGCAAGCGGGGCGAGGGCGAGCAGCAACAAGGCAGGGGGGAAGCGCATGGGGAGGGCCAGTGCGAAGGGGCGTCAGGCGGGTGAAGAGAGTGTAGCCGATTCGACTGCGGAGTGGAAGCGGCCTCTGTTACACGCACCCGGTGAGGGTGCGCAACGGAATCTGGCACCCCCCACCCGGAACGCTTCGCGTTCCGACCTCCCCCACAAGGGGGGAGGTGTTTTGCTCACCTCCCCCCTTGTGGGGGAGGTCGGTTCAACGGCACGTTGAACCGGGTGGGGGGGCGGCACACCGCCAGAAACCTTTGTCGCCCCCCCCCGGTGACGCGGTC
>JANNVG010000123.1:0-5291 GCA_031414395.1 Fimbriiglobus sp. | reverse complement strand
GGTTCCCGGGCGGGGGGCCCGCGCGCCCCCCCCCGGGGCGGGGCGCCCCCCCCGCCCCGGGGGGGCCGCGGCTCGTCACCAATTCCAACTCACTTGGCCGACGCTTTCTCCGCCGCGTGCGAGCCGTACCCGCTGCCGGGCAGGTTGATCCGCACTTCGGCCTCCTGGTGCAGCTTGAACCCCGTACCGGCCGGGATCAGGTGGCCGAGGATGACGTTCTCCTTCAGCCCCACCAGGTAGTCCACCTTGCCGGCCAGGGCCGCCTCGGTGAGCACCTTCGTCGTCTCCTGGAAGCTGGCCGCCGAGATGAAGCTGTCCGACTGCACGGCCGCCTTCGTGATGCCGAGCAGCTGCACCTCGCAGTCGGCCGGGGTGGGGGCGACGAACGTGGGCAGCTTCTTCTTCCCCGTGCCCGCTTGCAGGGCCGCCCGCTCCTCCTCGAACTGCTCGCGGGTGACGATCTTGCCGGCGGCGAACGACGTCTCGCCGGGGTTCACCACCTTCACGCACTGCTCGATCAGGTTGCGGTTGATCTCGTCGAACACGAAGCGGTCGAGCACCAGCCCCGGCAGCAGCTTCTCGTTGTCGCCGATGTTCGTCACCTTCACCTTGCGGAGCATCTGCGACACGATGATCTCGATGTGCTTGTCGTCGATGTCCACCCGCTGGGCGCGGTACACCGCCTGCACCTCCCGCACCAGGTACTCCTGAACCGCCTCGGCCTTGCTGATCTCCAGGATGTCGTGCGGCACGAGCGGGCCGTACACCAGGGCGTCGCCGGCCTTCACGTACTCGCCCCGCTGCACCCGCAGTTGGGCACCGGCCGGCACCACGTGGTCGCGGCTCGGCTGGCCGGTCGGCTTGCCGTCGTCCGTACACGGGGTGACGAGCACGATCCGCTTGCCCCGCTTCTTCTCGCCCATCTCGACGATGCCGGACACGGCCGCCATGACGGCCGGGTTGCGGGGGCGGCGGGCCTCGAACAGTTCGGTCACCCGCGGCAAGCCACCCGTGATGTCCTGCTGCTTGGCCATCTCCCGCGGCGTCTTGGCGATGAGCGTGCCGGCGCTCACCGTCGCCCCGTCCTCCACCATGAGGGTGGCCCGCTCGGGGATGGCGTACCCCTTGAGCACGTTCCCGCGGCCGTCCTCGATCTGCACCGTCGGGTGCAGGTTGCCCTTGTGCTCGATGATGGTCAGGCGGGTGATGCCGGCGTTGTCCTTCTCCTTGCGGAGCGTCTCGCCCTCCTTCATGTCCACGAACCGCACCTTGCCCGCCTCGTTGCAGTAGATGGGCAACGCACTCGGGTCCCACTTCACCAGGGGGGTGCTGGCGGGCACCTCCTGGCCGTCCACGACGAGCAGTTCGGCCCCGTACGGGATGCTGTACTTCTCGATGATCTCGCGGTCGGACGCCCGCAGCACGAACAGCTCGCCGGTGCGGGACACGACCACCCGCTGGCCGCCGTGGTTGGTGACGGCGTCCAGCCGCTCCACCTGCACGATGCCGCCCTTCTTCGCCTTGTACTCGCTCTCCAGGTTGGCGCTGCTGGCCACGCCGCCCAGGTGGAACGTCCGCATGGTCAGTTGCGTGCCCGGCTCGCCGATGCTCTGGGCGGCGATGATGCCGACCGCCATGCCCTCCTCCACCAGCGCCCCGGTGGACAGGTCCATGCCGTAGCACAGGCGGCAGATGCCCAGGCTGGCCTGACAGGTCATCGGGCTGCGGACGGTCACTTTGTCGATGCCCACCTCTTCCACCATCCGCGCCTTGTCCGGGGAGATCATCTCGTTCTCTTCGACGATCTCCGCCTGGGTGGTCGGGTTCAGGATGGTGTTGCGGCTCACCCGCCCGCGGATGGCGTCGAACAGCGGGCGGTCCACCTCGTCGCCCTTGTACATCACCCCCTTGGTGATGCCCTGGGTGGTGCCGCAGTCCATCAGGGTGATGACCACGTTCTGGGCCACGTCGGCCAGCTTCCGCGTCAGGTAGCCGGAGTCGGCCGTCTTCAGGGCGGTGTCGGCCAACCCCTTGCGGGCGCCGTGCGTGCTGGAGAAGTACTCCAGCACGTTCAGCCCTTCGCGGAAGTTACTCTTGATGGGCGTCTCGATGATCTCGCCCGACGGCTTGGCCATCAGCCCCCGCAGGCCGGCCAACTGGCGGATCTGCTCCTGGCCCCCGCGGGCGCCCGAGTGGGCCATCAGGTAGACCGGGTTCAGGTACGGCACGTCCTTGCCGTTCTCGATGCGGCGGTCGTTCTTCAGCTCCTTCATCAACTCCTTGGTGATGACCTCGCGGGCCTTGTTCCAGGCGTCGATCGTCTTGTTGTACCGCTCCTGCTCGGTGATCTGCCCCCGCTCGTAGTACTTCCGCTGCTTGTCCACCTCCTTCTCGCCCTCCTTCAGGGCGGCCGCCTTGATCTCCGGCGTCCGCAGGTCGCTCGCGGCGAAGCTGAGGCCGCTCTTGGTGGACTCGCGGAAGCCGATCTCCTTCATGCGGTCGAGCAGGGCGATGGTCTCGCGGCGGCCGAGCACCTGGTAGCAGTCGGCGATGATGCGGCTCAGGTACTTGGTGCCCAGGGCCAGGTCGTAGAAGGCCATCTTCGCCTTCAGGATGTCGTTGAAGATGACCCGCCCGACGGTGGTGCGGACGAGGCCGTTGTTCTTCCGCGGCACCTCCCCCGGCTTGACCGCGCCCCGCTCGTCCTTCAGCTCGCTGATCACCTTCTTCTGGATGGGCAGCCGCACCTGAATCTTGGCGTGCACGCCCAGCTTGCCCTCGGCGTGCGCCTGGAACACCTCGCCCGGGCTGTGGAAGATCATGCCGTCGCCGGCCTCCACCTTCTCGCCCTCTTCGCCCCGCGCGGCGGTCAGGTAGTAGCAGCCCATCACGATGTCCTGGCTCGGCGTGATGATGGGGTTGCCGTTGGCCGGGCTGAACACGTTGTTCGTGCTCATCATGAGCGTGTACGCTTCGACCTGCGCTTCGATGCTGAGCGGCAGGTGGACGGCCATCTGGTCGCCGTCGAAGTCGGCGTTGAACCCCTTGCACACCAGCGGGTGGATGCGGATGGCGTTCCCCTCGATGAGCACCGGCTCGAACGCCTGGATGCCCATGCGGTGCAGGGTGGGGGCGCGGTTGAGCATCACCGGGTGGTTCTTCGTCACCTCTTCCAGGATGTCCCACACCTGCTCGTCCTTCCGCTCCAGCATCTTCTTGGCCGACTTGATGGTGTCGGCGTGGCCCAGTTCCTTCAGGCGGCGGATGATGAACGGCTGGTACAGCTCGAGCGCGATCTTCTTCGGCAGCCCGCACTGGTTCAGCTTCAGTTCCGGGCCGACCACGATGACCGAGCGGGCGGAGTAGTCCACCCGCTTGCCCAGCAGGTTCTCGCGGAAGCGGCCCTGCTTGCCCTTGATCATGTCGGTGAGCGACTTGAGCGGGCGGTTGCTGCTGCCCAGCACCGGCCGCTTGCACCGGTTGTTGTCGAACAGCGCGTCCACGCTCTGTTGCAGCATCCGCTTCTCGTTGCGGATGATGACCTCGGGCGCGTTCAGGTCCACCAGCTTCTTCAGCCGGTTGTTCCGGTTAATGATGCGGCGGTACAGGTCGTTCAGGTCGCTGGTGGCGAAGTTGCCGCTGTCCAGCAGCACGAGCGGGCGGAGGTCCGGCGGGATGACCGGGATGCACTCGAGCACCATCCACTCGCACTTGTTGTTGCTGCCCAGCAGGGCCTGCACGGTCTTCAGCCGCTTCACCAACTCCTTCTCCCGCTGCTTGCTCTTCTTCTCGCCCTTCAGTTGCTCGGCTTCCAGCCGCTGACGGAGTTCGTAGGCGAGGTCGGCGAGGTTCAGCTTCTCGAGCAGTTTCTTGACCGCCTCGGCGCCCATGTCCACTTCGAACTCGACGCCGGGGTGCTCGTCGCGGATCTTCTTGTAGTCGTCCTCGGTGAGCAGTTGCCGCTCCTTCAGGATCGGCTTGTCGCCCTTGCCCAACTCGCCCGGGTCGATGACCACGTAGTCCTGGAAGTAGACGACCTTCTCCAGGCTGCTCGTCTTCATGTCCAGCAGGGTGCCCAGGCGGCTGGGCATGGCCTTGAAGAACCAGATGTGGACGACCGGGGCGGCCAGCTCGATGTGCCCCATCCGCTTGCGGCGGACGCGGCTGTGCGTCACTTTCACCCCGCACTTGTCGCAGATCATGCCCTTGAACTTCATCCCGCGGTACTTGCCGCACGTGCACTCCCAGTCCTTTTCCGGCCCGAAGATGCGCTCGCAGAACAGGCCGTCCTTCTCCGGCCGGTAGGTGCGGTAGTTGATCGTCTCCGGCTTCTTGACTTCGCCGAAGGACCAACTGCGGATGTCGTGCGGGCTGGCCAGCGAGATGCGGACGGCCCCGTAGTCGTTGATGCGGTCGTAGCTGCCGGACTCGGCGGCGGCGGCGGCGGCGGCGGTGCTCATGAAGACCTCGGGGGTAGGTTTTCGGTTGGGTCAAACGCTGTTCGCTTCACATCATCCGGCGGCGGGTGGGAGGGCCGATTCGAGGAGGACGACGGTGAAGTCGTCCTGGAATCGGCCACTTCCGGCCAACCGCGCCGCCCGCTGCAACTCGGTCATCACATCTTGACTGTTCACCGCTCGGGCGGCGTTCGTCACACGTTGCCAACCGGCGTACTTCCACACGCCGTCCGTCATCGCCAGCAGTCGCCACGGTCGGACCAAGCGGGAGGTGAACGGACGGCCCGTCACCATTCCCGAACCGACCGGCGGGTTCTTGGGCTGACCGGCCGTCAGTTCGGTCGCGGTCGCCCCACTCACCATCAGTGCGGCGCTGTCGCCGCTCGATAGTCCGACCACGCGGTCGTGGCAGACACAAAGGCCGACGAAGGTGGTGAACCCCGCGTCGGGGTCGGTGCGCACGGCCTCATCGACCGTTCGCAACAGACCCGCCCACGCCCGCCGGTCCTCCAGGTCGTTCGTGGTGAAACCGGCGACCGTCGCCAGTGCCGTCTGGCAAGCCACGAGTGCCGCCCGCCCGCCACCGGGTTGCCCGCCCTGACCGTCGGCGACGAAACACACCCAGGCGGACGGGTCGAGCGGGTGGAGTTGAACCAGGAACGAGTCCTCGTTCAGTGGGTGTTCGCCCGCTTCGGTGAACGTCACCGCCGTGACCATGCCGACCTCCGGCCGTGCGTTGCACCCGCGAGTGGGTGCTTGGTGTGTTGTCTTCGCCCGGTCGCAAGCACCCCGCCATGTCAATGTTCCTTGTCATCGCCCGGAGCTTGCGACCGG
>JANNVG010000122.1:0-5551 GCA_031414395.1 Fimbriiglobus sp. | reverse complement strand
TGGTCCGCCCCGCGGAGCGTGGCGGCGACATTGTTGCCGCCACGCTCCGCGGGGCGGACCAGAAACCCCACTGGGACACCAGCCGCTACACCCGAACGAGAACCGCTCGAACTGGTTCAGTCGTCTCGGCGGCGACGGGCGGGTCTGCCGTCATCATCGGCGGGCGGGGGGCGAGTCGGCGAGTGGTCAGGCGGCTGCCTGGGCCGCGTGGTAGCGGCGGCGGTACTCGGCGTCGGGGTCGTTGTCGTCGCCGACCTCCTCCTCGTGGCGGGCGGCGAGAGCGACCGCCGTCCGCAAGCTGGCGAGCAGACCGGCCCACCGCCACACCATGAAGATGCCGAACACGGTGGCGACCGTGCCGATCAGCCACGCGAGTACGATCCCACTCGCTTCGTAAACCGGCTCATCGCGGGATGAGTTGAGAGACTGTCCGGCCGCGTAGACTCCAAGCGCCAGGACGTACCCGCCGGGCACGTACAGGTACAGCCGGCTGACGGCTTTCACCTCCGCCACCAGGGGCGGCGCGAACTGTTCGGAGAGGGTGCGGAGGAACAGGTGGAATTTCACACGGGCTGTGTACGCGGCGATGCCGGTGAAGAGCACCCAAGTGACCTCCACGATCGGGGGCAACCCGCCGAAAAGCGTCGGCCCGAATTTGGACGCGGCGATGAACGCCGCCCCGCTGAGCAGGCTGGACACTTCGAGGACGGTCGCCAGCTTCACGCGGGCGGTGGCCGTGCCGTCCGCGGTCGTCACCCGCAGGCAGGCGTAGCGGCCGAAGGCGCCGAGCACCAGCCCCACACCCGACGCCGCGAGGCAGCCGTACATAGCCCCGCGCGTGAGCGAGAGCACGGCATCGCCGACCTCATCGTGATAGCTGTAAAAGCTGGTGTACGACCGCGACGTGATCGCGCCGAGCAGTGTGGCGGCGACTCCCAGCACGGCCGCCGTGGTTACTGCCCACAGGCCGAGCGACGAGAACTTCAGGCCGACCGACAGGTTGCGGTTGCACGGAGGCACGGTGAGACCCCAGCGGGAAGTGGCGGACCCGAGAGTCTTTAGCACACCCCCGGCCGTCGGGCAGTCAGTCCACCTCGGTCGGTTCGTCGGGGCGGTCGGCGTCCTCGCCCTCGTGCTCCCGCGACCGCGTCCGCTCCGGCTCGTCGTCGTTCGGGTGCGATTCGGCGAACGCCTGCACCGACCGCGCCAGGTTGCCCAACAGGCGGTCGTACAGCAATAACCCGTACAGCCCGCTCATGCCGGCCGCGATCCAAATGAGGTAGGCGAGCGGCGTGGTGAACTCGTACATGCCGAGCGTCCCCCCGCCGGCGAGGACGCCCAGCCCGACCAGCGCGACACCCCAACCGATCAGGAACAGGTTGAGGGAGAAGCGGGCGCGGCGGTCGCTCGCCTTGTCTTCCACCACCCGGCCCAGCACGCGGAGGAACCGCAGGAACAGGATCCGTCCGCACAGCACCATCAGCGCGGACACGATCATGCCGACGCCCGGCACCCACTCCGCGCGGGGGAGCCACCCGAACCCCATGGCGAACATCACGCCGATGCCGACAAGCAGGCTGCCCCACCCGCTGCCCTCCAACACGATGGCCGCCAGCGCCCGCCCGCGGACGGCTGTGAACTCCGTCGGCGTGCGCAGACAGCGGACGCGGCCGACGAACCCGACGATCACCCCGGCCACGATGGTGACGTGCGTGGCGATGAAAATGCCGATGAACACCCACCGCCACTCTTGCGAGCTGAAGTAGTAGTTGGAGATCATACGATCGATGATCCAGAACATGCCGAACGCCGCCGCCGACGCCCAGCAGGCGAGCAGGTAGCCGATGTTGGTCAGCCGCAGCCCACGGGCGACGGCGAGGAAAGCCGCATTCATCCGTCGCTCCGTGTCTGGTGTCACGTTCGGATTCCGAACAACGGCTCACTCAACTCACCCGGCGAGCCTGTGGCGGAGGTGGTTCGGGCAACTTCACCTTGAGCCGGTAGCCGTAGACGGCCATGCGGATCCAGTAGACGACGAATGACACCACGGCCACACCCCCGCTGGCCAGGAGTAGCATCCAGAGGAAGTTCTGCACGCTCATCCACACTTGCAAGGCGGACGCCAGCCAGTACGCCAAGCCGGCGACTATTGGGAGAATGAGGCCAGTCAACCCCGTGACTATCCCGTAGCGGGCCCCTTTCCGGTGTTCGCCCCGCCGGTTGAACTCACCCTTCAAGGAGGCCGACACCCACAGGACGGCCAGCACCCCCCAGACCACGTTGAAGACCGGGATCATGTCGAGCCACACCTGCGACGGCTGCATTCGGCGGTGGACCTCGTGAACCTGTCGCACTGTCCTCGCCAGGGTGTAGTTGAACAGCATCAGGATCACCCCCAATACGATCACCACTCCGCACGCCCCGGCGAGGAGTGTGAGGAGGGCGACGAGGGCAGCCCTCGGGTCGCCGAAACCGTTCGGGCCTCCCATCGCGATCCCTCCCAGTCGTTCGGGGTGCGGTAGCTGACATCTGCCATGGATCAACTCCCCAGCAACTGCCGCAGTACATACGGCAGGATGCCGCCGTGCTGGTAGTACAGCACCTCCTGCGGGGTGTCGATGCGGCAGACGGCCTTGAAGGTGGTCTCGGTGCCGTCCGCCTTCGCCGCCCGCACGGTCAGCTCTTTGCCGCCGGCGAAGTTGGTGGTCAGCCCGGTCACCAGCCCGTCCAGGCTGTACACCTCCTCCCCCGTCAGCCCGAGTGACACCGCACTGTCACCGGCTTTGAACTGGAGCGGCACCACGCCCATGCCCACCAGGTTGCTGCGGTGAATCCGCTCGTAGCTCTCGGCGATCACCGCCTTCACGCCGAGCAGGTTGGTGCCCTTCGCCGCCCAGTCGCGGCTGCTGCCGCTGCCGTACTCCTTGCCCCCGATCACCACCAGCGGGGTGCCCTCCGCCTTGTACCGCATGGCCGCGTCGAAGATGCTCATCGGCTCGCCGCTCGGCAGGTAGCGGGTCACGCCGCCTTCCACGCCCGGCACCAGGGCGTTCTTCAACCGCACGTTGGCGAACGTCCCCCGCATCATCACCTCGTGGTGCCCGCGGCGGGCGCCGTACTGGTTGAAGTCTTTCGCCTCCACCCCGTTGCCGAGCAGGTACGCCCCGGCGGGCGAGTCCTTCTTGATGTTCCCGGCGGGCGAGATGTGGTCGGTGGTGATGCTGTCGCCGAGCAGGGCCAGCACGCGGGCGCCGCTGATCTCATTCACCGGCGGGGGCGTGCGGCCCATGCCCACGAAGTACGGCGGGTTGGCGATGTACGTGGACTTCGCCTCCCACGCGAACAGGTTGCCCGTGGGCACCGGCAGCGCCTTCCAGTTCTCGTCGCCGTCGAACACGCCGGCGTAGATCCGCTGATAGCTCTCCTTCTTGATCGACTTCTCGACCACGTCTTTCACCTCGCCGATGGTCGGCCAGATGTCTTTCAAGAACACGTCGGCGCCGGACTGGTCTTGGCCCAGCGGCTCGGTCGCCCAGTCGATGTCCACGCGGCCGGCGAGGGCGTAGGCGACCACCAGCGGCGGGCTGGCCAGGTAGTTCGCCCGCACGTCGCCGTGAACACGCCCCTCGAAGTTGCGGTTGCCGCTGAGCACGGCGCTCACGACGAGCGCCTTGTCGATCACTTCCTTGCCGATGGCCTCGGGCAGCGGCCCGCTGTTGCCGATGCACGTGGTACACCCGTAGCCGACGATGTGGAAGCGCTGCTGTTCCAGGTGCGGCAGCAGGCCGCTGTCGGTCAGGTAGTCGGTCACCACCTTCGAGCCGGGGGCGAGGCTGGTCTTCACCCACGGCTTCGTCATCAGCCCCTTCTCCCCGGCCTTCTTCGCCACCAGCCCGGCGGCCACCATCACATACGGGTTGCTCGTGTTCGTGCAACTGGTGATGGCCGCGATGACCACGCTGCCGTCGGTCAGTTGGCCGCCGCTGGTCGGCTCGACACCCGCGGGCGCGCCGGCCATGGCCAGCGGGGTGGCCTTCTTCTTCGCGTTCTGCGCCGCCTCCTTCAGCTTCGGCAGCGCGTCGGCGAACGACTTCTTCACCTCGGTGAGGGGCACGCGGTCTTGCGGGCGGCTCGGCCCGGCGAGGCTCGGCACCACGTTCCCCATGTCCAGTTCGAGCGTGTCGGTGTACGTGGCGACGGGCGTGTTCGCGTCGTGGAACATGCCCTGCTCCCGCATGTACGCCTCCACCAGCGCGATCTGCTCTTCACTGCGGCCGGTGATGCGGAGGTACGTCAGCGTCTCGGCGTCCACGGGGAAGATGCCGCACGTCGCCCCGTACTCGGGGGCCATGTTGGCGATGGTGGCACGGTCGGCGAGCGGCAGGTCGGCCAGCCCCGGCCCGAAGAACTCGACGAACTTGCCCACCACCCCCTTCTTGCGGAGCATTTGCGTGACGGTCAGCACGAGGTCGGTGGCGGTCGTCCCTTCCTTCAACTTGCCGCTCAGTTTGAAGCCGACGACTTGCGGGATGAGCATGGACACCGGCTGGCCGAGCATCGCCGCTTCGGCTTCGATGCCGCCGACGCCCCACCCGAGTACGCCCAGGCCGTTCACCATCGTGGTGTGGCTGTCGGTGCCCACCAGCGTGTCCGGGTAGGCGTCGCCCTTCTCGTTCACGAACACCACGCGGGCCAGGTACTCGATGTTCACCTGGTGGACGATGCCGGTTTCGGGCGGCACCACCTTGAAGTTGCGGAAGGCGCTCTGCCCCCACCGCAGGAAGGTGTACCGCTCCTGGTTCCGCTCGTACTCCAGTGCCGTGTTCTCGGCGAACGCGGTGGCCGTGCCGAAGTTGTCCACCTGCACCGAGTGGTCGATGACCAGCTCGCACGGCACCAGCGGGTTGATCTTGGCCGGGTCACCGCCGAGGGCCTTCATGGCATCCCGCATGGCGGCCAGGTCCACCACGCACGGCACGCCGGTGAAGTCTTGCAAAAGCACGCGGGCGGGGGTGTAGGCGATCTCAGTGTCCGGTTCGGCGACCGGGTTCCAGCGGGCCAGGGCTTCGATGTCGGCCTTCCGCACGCTCAGCCCGTTCTCGCAGCGGAGCAGGTTCTCCAGGAGAATCTTCAGGCTGAACGGCAGGGCCTTCGCCTGCGGGATGACCGCCTCCACCGCAGACAGGCGGAACATGGTGTGCGCCTTGCCGGCGACGGTGAGCGAACCTTTCGCGTCGAAGCTGTTCGACATGTGGGCGATCCCGGAGGAGTGCGGAGGAGTGTATGGGGCTATTCTCGGAGCGCGGGCGGGAACGGACAGGCGGGCGTGTACACTGTGTGAATTGGAGGGCGACTCATGACCGAGCGTATCGTGGTCGATCCGGCCGTGCTGGTCGGCAAGCCGGTCGTCCGGGGCACACGCCTGAGTGTCGAGTTCCTATTGGGGTTGATGGCCGACGGTTGGCCGGAAGGGGAAATCCTGCGAAACTATCCGGGCCTCACGAGCGAGGAGTTGCGAGCGTGTGAAGCTACGAGACCTCACCCCCCGGCC
>JANNVG010000121.1:0-1572 GCA_031414395.1 Fimbriiglobus sp. | reverse complement strand
CTCGTTCCCACGCGGAGTGACCTCGTTCCCACGCTCCGCGTGGGAACGGCACTCGGACGCTCTGCGTCCCCTGCCTGACACGACGCGGAGCGTCGAAGAGGCCGTTCCCACGCGGAGCGTGGGAACGAGTGGGGAACTAATTTGTCGCCGGGTTGATCTTCGGGATGTGGTTAAACGGGATTCGCATGGGGGCGGTGTCCTCGGCCCCGGTGATGCCGCCGAACCGCACGGCGTGCTTGCCGAACTTGCGGTTGATGGCGTCCATGGCGTGCGACAACGCGGTCGCCTGCCGGTCTTCGGGAAACAGGCTGGGCGTGGCCGCCGACGCGGGCTTCAGGTCGGTCAGCGTCATCCACACCTGAATGGGCGCACCGGCGTCGGTCGGCCGCTCGTCCCACATTTGGCCGAACGCCAGCAGCCATTGCAGCGTGTCCTGGCAGTGCGGCAGTTGGCGGGCGGTGTGCCACTTCACCCCCTCCAAATACTTCACCCCCACCGCCATCGCCCCGGCCCAGTAGCCGATGGAGCGGAGCCGGGCGCACGCCTTGTGAATGAGCCGAACCATCACCCCGCGGCTGCCCTCGGGGGTGCGCTGCGCCGGCGGCAGCACGTGCGAATGGCCGACGGTGCGGCGGCGGGTCGGCGCGTCGGCCACCTCCTCCCCGCGGAGCAGGTTGTACCACCGCTCGGCGTGCACTTTGCTCCCCCACACCACCGCCAGGGCCGGCTCTTTCAGTTGCAGCAGTTGCTGTGTGGTGGTGATGCCGTAGCGGTGGAAGCGCTTCTCCATCCGCGGGCCGATGCCGGGGAAGTCGGTGATCTTCAGCGTGTAGAGTCGGCCCGGTAACTCCTCCGGGCGAATCACCGTCAGGCCGTCGGGCTTCTGGAGGTCGCCGGCCACCTTCGCCAGCATGACGTTCGGCCCGATGCCGATGGAGCACGTCAGCACCTCGCCCAGGCTGTGCCGCATTTCCGTTTTGATGGATCGGCCAATCGCCTCCGCCTTCGCCGGCTCCCGCTCCTCACCCATCAGGGCGCACGCCATCTCGTCGATGGACATCACCTTGCTGACGGGGATGCACCGCCCGACGGCTCGCACGATGTCCTTGTGAACCTCGACGTACCGCTCCGGGCGGGCCGCGGCACAGATGACGCCGGGGCACAGGTTCTGCGCCTCCCACACCGGGCTGCCCACTTTGATGCCGCACTTCTTCGCCAGGTAATTCACCGCAATGCAACTGCTGGTGCGGGCCTCGACGGGCACCACCACCAGCGGCCGGTTCCGCCACTTCGGATTGTCGTGCTGCTCGACCGACGCGAAGTAGGCGTTCATGTCCACGAACAGGTAGCGGAGCGGCATGGCGCACCTCCCGCGATTTCCTGGCGAACCCGGCCCGCAAGGGCCGTGGGTGCGCGTTCAGGTGGCTGGTCTCGCCACCCGCGGCCCGTTGGGGGCGGGGTGGGTTTTAGTAAGACAAAAAGGTTAATATTTTAAAAATAAAACCCAAAAGGGTAAAAAATTAAACCAAACTGCAACGGCGGGCCGGCGGGCGCGGGTGGGGGGGCGGTGTC
>JANNVG010000120.1:0-5773 GCA_031414395.1 Fimbriiglobus sp. | reverse complement strand
CGCCAGGGAGCGGGGTGTTCATTCACCCGCTCCCTGGCGGTCGCGGCTCGTGCGGACGTGCTTACGGCTCCAGGCGGGTGAAGTACGGCACCAGCCCGCGGTCCTTCAGTTGCTTCAGCGTGACGTTAGTCTGCGGGCCGGGGTTGCCGAACACCGCATTCGACACCAGTGTGCCGCCGCCGTGCGGGCGGGTCGTGGCCAGCACAGTGATGATCGCGGTCCCCGGTTTCGTGCCGACGTCGACGTAGTTGAGTCTCGGGGCAATCGGCGCGGTGGCGACCGTCAGCCATTCGCCCTCGCCGCGGTTCGCGGTGTCCAACGAGTTCCCGTACCCAACCCACAGGCGGGAACCGGCGACCACAGACAGGACTTCACCGTTGCCCAAGAGGACGCAAGTGTTCGCCGGCACCACGTTCCCGGCACCGGGGAAGCCGACCGGAATGGTGCCGCCCGGCGGGACGGCCTCGATCTCGATCTCGACCGGCGTCGTGCTGGTCACCACATCCGCAGTCAGTTTCGTCTGTAACGGGGCGGCGGCGGCCGGGGTGGTCGGGGTGGCCGGGTCGGCGACGGCCAGGTTCGAGCGGTCGATCACGCCCGCGAACTGCGCCCGCAGGTCGCCCGACACCTTGTCGAACAGCTCGGCCCCGAACAGCGGCGGGTTGGTCACGCTGATCGGCAGAGCCGCGTTGGTGGGCGTCACCTCGAAGAAGCTGACCGTCATCACCACCAGGAACGAGTCGCTCACCGGGGTCAGGGTGTTCCACAGCTTCTGCATCGGCTCGTACTGCAGGTACGGGTGCCCGCCGGACGCGGCCGTGTTGCCGAACACCAGCGGGTCGGTGGTGGCGGTCGTCGTCCGCCGGTCGAGCAGGCCGTCGGCCGTGCCGGTCCAGTTGCCGCTGCCCCAGACGAACGGGTGGTCTTCGGTGCCGGTGGCGCCCACCTCATGCACAGTCGCCCGCGGGGTGCCGTTCGGCGTGCGGACCACCCGCGTTCCGCCGGGCGCGACGGCCGTGACGATGCTGTTCGTCCACGCGGTTGTCGCCAGCGCCGGGTTGGTGGCGGCGAACCCGTTGCCGGCCTGTGGGTCGAGGGCGGCGTTCAGCACGGTCTGATTGGCGGCGGTGTTGATGCTCACCCGCCCGGCCTCCCGCCCGCCGAGCACGCCCCCCGGCGACCGCGGGGCGGTCTCCAGCAGGCCGGCGCAGTCGGTCAGCCAGCGGCTGGTGAGGGGCAGGTTGATGGCGGAGTTGCCGTGGTAGGTTCCCGTGGCGTTGAAGAATGTCTGCGTCAGGGCGGTCGGGTTCGTCCACGACACGTGCGCCAGTTCGGGCAGGCTGATGGCCTCGCGGTCCAGGTGGACCAGCCATTCAAATCCATAAACCGGTGTGGCCGGGTTCGGCGGGCGGTTGTTGTCCGACGGGCTGTTCAGGCTGAAGAAGGAGTGCGGGGGGGCCATGGTGATGGCCGCGTTCACCTGCGCTTGCACGCCGTCGAGCGCGCCGCCGGTGCCGAACACCGGGGCGGCGACGAACGGGTGGACGCGGCCGACGGTCGGGTCGTTCGACTGCGGCCGCCCGTTCACCATCCCAGGGCCACCGCGAACCCGCCCGACGCGGTCGCGGGTCGGCACGTTCTCCACCACGTCCACGGTGATGAACGGGTTGAGCGGCAGGGCGGCGTTGTACGGGAAGGTGCCGCCGGTGGTGGCCGGGTCGTTCGGCCGCAGGTACGGGTTGAGCAGGCGGCGGAGGAGGACGACGCTCGCCTTGCCCGCCTCGGTGAGGATTTCGGGGGGCGTCGGGTTGGCGGCGGTGGTGCTGAACTCGAGCGAGTTGACCGGCGCGGCCGGCACGCCGGGGACGGCGTCGGTCAGGGTCATCGAGTGCGCCACCCCGTTGGCCGGATCGGTCCTGAACCGCGCCTCCGGCCCGAGCAGGTAGTACCCCTGGTTGCCGCCGTTCGCCCCGGTGGTGCCGGTGGCCGGCTGGATCAGGTACCGCTGGTCGCCCACCAGGGTGGGCGGGTTGGCGGCGTTCGGGATGAAGTCGTCGATCCGCACCCGCAGGTCGGCGGTGGTGCCGAACAGGGTGGCGGTGTCGCCGGCCACCGCCCCGTTGCCGGCGGCGGTGATCGCGGCCGTGTACGGCTGGCGGGGCGGCGCGCCGGCTCCCGGCGGAATGACGACGGCGATTTCAATGCGGTACGCGTTGTAGTCGAGGGCCGGGGCGAGGGCCGCGCCGCCGGCCGGGTTGGGCAGCAGGGTGACGGCCGGGTCGTACCGCAGGCGGGCGGCGCCGAGGTCGGAGCGGGCGGCGGACGCGGCCGACTCGGGCGGCGTCGGGTTGTGCAGTTCCACCCAGTACTGCCGCCGCATCGGCCCGTTCAGCAGGCCCACGCCCACGCCCTGCGCGCGGTCGTTGCGGTCGTTCTCCACGCACGAGTACACCTCGTTCAGCACCAGACGGGGCACTTCGGTGCCGAACGCCACGCGGGAGTACAGGTCGGCGCCGAGGAAGTTGTTGCCGTCCAGGTTCGGGTCGGCGGTGGTGGCCACCAGTGGCCGCCACACGAACGTGGTGGCGATGTCGTCGTTGTCCAGGTAGTCCACCATGTTCACCGCCAGTTGGGCGAACACGCCCATCGCCTGCACGTTCACGTCCGTCGCCGGGTTGCCCAGCACGTTCACCACCCCGGTGTCGGCGTAGTACACGGCCGAGGTGCCGTTGATCAGCCCGTACCGGGCGCACAGGCGGACGAAGATGTCGCGGGCCAGCCGCTGACGGCCGCTCACGGCGGCGGCGAAGTACGGCTGCTCGACCCCCACCGTCGCGTCCCAGATGTTCCGCGGGGAGAGCGGCAGGGCGGTGTTCTTGCGGAAGTCGGGCAGCGGCCGGTTCACGTCCACCGGGCCGAGGGTGGTGGTGAAGGTGGCACCCCCGGTGCTCAGGGCGGCGGTCACGTTCACCCCGGCCCACCGCTGGGTGGTGCTGAACGTGGTGGTGGCCGCCCGCATCGCGTTGTTCGTGGCCAGGCTGGTGCCGGTCGGCACCGAGGTGGTGGTCGCCTGCCGGTTCTTCGGGTCCGAGTACCGCGGGTACAACTTCATGAAGTCGTCGAACCCGAACCCGCCCGCCTGCCCAGTGACGGGGGTGCGGGGATAGAGCAGCGGGTTGAACTGGGCCGGGTGGTTGGCCAGAGCGTTCGCCAGGTCGGTCGGGTTCGGCTCGTAGCGGTACGGGGCGGCGACCACGCCGGGGTTGTTGTACGTGGGGAACGAGCTGAACCCGGCGGCGGCGGGCAGGGCGAACGGGCCGTCGAAGGTGAGCGAGCCGGTGCCGTCCGCGTCGATCGGGGCGTACATCGGGGCCATCCGCCCGCGGTTCAGGCGGGCGGTGGAAGTGGCCGTCGTGTACGGGTCGGCCTGCGGGTTGGTGCTGTTCCCCTGCCGCCGGGTGATGATGGCTTGCAGGTCGGCGACCGTCATGCCCAGTTGCATCGGGTTCACCTCCCACGGCCCCCACCCCTGATTGCTGCCGTGTGTGTTCCCGGCGGCTTTCAGGTTGCCGGCCACGCTCAGGTTCACCCGGCCGTTCAGGTCGAGGATCAGCGGGGCGACCAGCGCCTTGTAGAACTTGCCCCTCCACCGCAGCACTGGTCCGCCGGCGTCCATCCACAGGCTGTCGTTCCGCTGCGCCCCGGCCGTGAATTTCAAGTTCTGCACGTCGCCGGTGTAGCTGCCGTCGGTGTTCGGCGGCACCGGCGGGAAGTTGACGTGCCCGTCGGCCACCCGCGGGCGGAGCGTCTTGAACTTGCCGCCCACCGCCGTCTCGAAGTAGTTGGCCGCGGCCGGGTCCCAACTGCCCAGGTCGTCGCGGTGGAACGACGGCACCACGATCCGCCCGGTGGCCGGGTCCATCTGCGCCAGGTAGAAGTCGTGCCGGTCGGGGTAGGTGAAGGGGTAGTTCTTGCCCTGGTAGCTGCCGACGAGTGCGGCCGTCGGGCTGTTCCGCAGGGGGACGCCGTTGTAGAACCGTTGCGGGTCGAACACGGTGTTCGTGCCCGTGTCCCAGGTGAACCGCACGATCTGCCGGCTGTCGGTGATGCCGTTGAAGTTGAACCCGACCGGCTCCGCCTGCATGGGAGTGGCCGAGTACGGTAACAGCGAGCCGGCGTAGCCGTACTTGGACTCGGTCACGCTGTGACCGATGATCGGGTTCATCAGGTCGTCGCCGGTGCTCCCCTTGCCGTACATGAACCCGCCCACCCACCCCTCGGACGCCAGCATCGCGTTCGGCTCGGTCTCTTTGTTCACGCTCAACTTCTGGGCGCGGGCGGCGGACAGTTGGGCCTCCGAGTACAGCACGAAGCTGAGGCCCAACACGGCGAACAGCACCAGCATGGCCAGCACGACGATGAGCACCGCCCCGCGGCGGCGGCGGGCACTACGGGTGCGGGGGGCAAGAGTGCGGAGCATGAGTCAAACCCTCTTCGGGCGTGTGTGCGGGTGGTGTCGGCGTTCGCTCCGCGAACGGCGGGCGGTACGGGGGCGAACGGGTTACGGCTGGACGATGAATGACACTTGACGCGAGAGCAGGGTCTTCGGGTCGAACACGCGGATCTTCACTTGCAGGGCCGTCACGCGGATGCGAAGGGGGAGCGTGGTCACGTCGTTGCCGGTGTCGAACACCCGCTGACCGGGCAGGACGGTGGACGCCGGCAGGTCGTCGAAGGGCAGGTCGCCGTTGGCGAGGGCCGCGCCGGCCGGCTCGGCGATGTTGGCACCGATGGCCGTGGCCGGCCACCCGGCCCGCGGCGCGCGAATGCCAGCCGCGGCCTCCCACACCGGCTTCACCTCGAAGCTGGTCACGTTCGACAGCACGATGTCGTCGCCGTGGTACGACGTGCCGGCCGGATTTTGGGTGAACAGCGGGCGGTTCACCGGGTTGGCGGTCAACTCGGCCAGGGTGCGGGACGTGCCGCCGGTCTGGGCCACCTGAAACGTCTCGTCCAGCGTCAGCGGTCCCACGTTCGCCGGGGCGATGACACGCACCCCGCGATACAGCGTCCACACGTCGACCCCGCCGACGTTCCGCTGGCCGGCCAGGAACCACCGCACCCGCGCCCACTTGGACACGAACTGACCACCGGAGAGTGGGGTGTCGGTGGCGTTCAGGGCGGTCAGCCCGCCGTTGGTCACTGGCACCACGTACAGGTCGTCCGCGCTGGTGCCCTGCCGCTTGGCGGTGAAGTCGAGCACGTGCGTGGTGGCCCGCGTGCTGCTCAGCGTGTCGGCGTCGATCCCTTCGTAGATGCTGCCGGCGCCGCTCTCGATGCGGAAGTACCCGCCGAGGGGGGGGCGGACGCTGGTGTCGCCGGGCAGCAGGTGGTACTTCAGGTCCGACAGCCGCAACATGCCGGGCGAGTCGCCCGTCTCGAAGTGCTGGGCCTCCAGGTCGGCCCGCAGTTTGTCCTGCGCGCCCCGCAGGTCGGTGGCCATGTTGCCCATCGACCGCAGCCGCGAGAGCGACTCGGTGGCCGCGCCGAACGCCACCGCCAGGATGGTGAGGATGAGCACCACCAGGGCGGTGGCCACCATCAACTCCACCAGGGTGAAGCCGCGGCGGGCGAGTCGGCTGTGGCGGAGGCGGGTCATGGGGGTGACTCGGCGGTTGCGTCGTTGCCGGGGGGGGGGGGGGGGGGGGGGTTGTGGGGCGGCCCCCCCCCCCGCGGGGGGGGGTGGGGGGGGGTTTTTTTTTGAGCGGCGGGG
>JANNVG010000119.1:0-3213 GCA_031414395.1 Fimbriiglobus sp. | reverse complement strand
GACGCGCGAGCGAGGGGCCAGCGACCGGCTCGAAATGGTCGTCGGCCCCTCGCTCGCGCGTCGGGCTAACAAGTCAAGTCCGCCGTTGGCCCACCCTGTTCCCCGCCGTGTGGCCGAAGACGTACTCCGCCGCCCGCAAGGGGCTGCTCCGCGACGCGCTCGCCGAGGCCGTGGCGGCGGCGTGCGGATCGACGGGCCGAAAGACAACGGCGGCGGAACGAACACGGGGCCGGGCGGGAAAACCCCGACCGACCCCGCGACGGGCGAGCCGCTCGACTCAGTACGAGTTGATGGCGTAGATGGGGTTGCGGGCGCGGGCGGTGCGGCCGAACAGGTAGCTGGCCCGCACGCCCACCTGGGCGTCGAACGTGCGGTCGGGCTTCCGCAGCATCGGGGCGCTCGCCCCGATGGCCAGGTTCAGGTTGTCGCCCACCTGCATCATCACGCCGGCGGTCAGGTTCAACTCGTGGGTGGCCACGCCGCTCACCCCGAGGCCGTTGTCCGCGGTGCGGTTGTTCACCTCGCGGAGCAGCTCCGTCTGGGCGATGGCGTAGTTCCAGTGCAGTTCCATGAACGGGGCCAGCCCGCGGAGGGTGCCGGTGTCGCGGCGCATCAGCCAGTAGCCGATCTGCTGGTCGACCGCCAGGAGCGGCACGTCGATGATGCGGGCCGACCCGTTGCCGCCGAACACGTTCTGATTCCACCGCAGTTCGCCGCCGGACACGTCGAGGTTGAGGCTCGCCCACGTCTGCGAGAACAGGCGGCTGTTCGGGGTGAACAGGGCGGCCACGAACGGCTCGACCGTGACGGACTCGTTCTTGAAGCGGTACAGCTCGGACCCGTCGAAGGACGACAGGGCGACCAGGTCGTCGGCGGTGGGCAGGGTGACGGCCACCCCGCTGGTGGTGGTCAGGAACTGGTTCTGGCTGAAGATCCGCTTGAGGGCGAACCGCACGTTGCCCAGTTCGGTGTGCGCCACCTCGAACCCCTGCACGTGCGTGCTGGCCAGGGTGCCGGCGAACGGCAGGCGGACCTCGGCCGACCAGCGGCCGTCCAGGAACGTCTTCTCGACGCCGAACTGGAAGCGGTTGACGGTCATGCCGCTGGTGGTGAACGGCACGCTGTCGAAGTTGTCGTAGGCGAAGATGAAGCGGTCGCGGGGGATGGGGCTGTTGTCCTCACTCATCTTCACCCGCCCGACGGTGCCGCCGGCCGACGGCAGGGTGATGATCTGCTCGCCGGTCAGGGTGCCGGCGTAGTCCACGTGCCCGGCCGGATCGACGGCGCCGGACAGCGGGCCGACGGTGAGCGTCTGGATGGCCAGGCCGCTCGTCGCCTGCGTGATGGTCTGGTTGATCAGCCCGCGGTTGCGGAGCAGTTGGGCCCGCTGGGCGGGGGTGAGCTGGCTGTACGAGGCGATCTGGGCCTCGGTCAGTTCGCCGCGGGAGAGCAGCGTTTGCAGGGCGGAGCGGGCGAACGCGGCGTCGTAGGTGGCCAGGTTGCCGGCGGTCGGCTGGGTGTAGGTCAGGTCGCTGTTCGAGAAGCCGGCGTTCACCGGGGCGATGGTTTTGCCGTTCGGCAGCGGGCCGAAGGTGATCGACCCGCCGGCCCCGTTCGGGTCGACGACGACGGCCGACCCGCCGGCCCCGGTGGTGGTGGTGCCGACGACGGCGAAGCGGGCGGCGAACGGCACCGAGTACGTCAGCTTCAGGTTACGGGCGCCGAGGATGTCGCCGAACATGTTCGGGGCGAACGACTGGGCCACCTGGGTGCCGCCTTCCGACTGGCGGGCGAACCCGCCACCCAGGTCGGACGAACTGACCGACGGCGGGGGGGTGACGGCCGGCGCGCCGGGCACGTCCGGAGTGCCGGGCACGACGCCGGGGAAGGTGCCCGGAGTGGTGGGCATGACTCCGGGCGTTCCGGGCATGAACGGCATGACGCCGGTGTTGGTGCCCGGCGGGCAGGGGAGGGTGGGCACCGCGACGGCCGGCGGGCAGGGGACGATCGGTGCCACGAGCGGGCGGGATTCTTGAGCGGAAACGGCGGCAACGGCGACGGCCTGAGCCGCCAGAGCGAACAGGAACTTACGCATGACCGCATCCTTGCGCGTTTGGGGAGTGACCGGATCAGTCGCACTTATCGGCATTCCCCATTCTGCCGGTTCAACGAATCTCGTGCCGAATTGCGCCACCCTCCCCGACGCTCAAGCTCACCCCCTTCACCCCACCCCCCTCGGCCTGCCGGCTCAGGATGTCCACCGCGATCGGCGGCAACACCTGTTGCGTCAGGATGTGGTCCACGTTGCGGGCGCCGCTCTCCACTTCCTTGCAGCGGGCGGCCAGGGCGTCCACCACCGCCGCGTCGTAGGTGAACTCGGCCTTGTGGTTCTGCTTCAGTTGGTCGCCCACTTTCTTCAGCCGCATGTCGATGATCTTCTTCAGCACCGTGTCGGACAGCGGGAAGTACGGCACCACCGACATCCGCCCGAGCAGGGCCGGCTTGAACGACTTGAGCAAATCCGGCCGCAGCATCTCGGCCAGCCCGTTCGAGTCGGGCATGGTGTCCGGGTCGGCACACGCCTTCATGACGGTGTCGGTGCCCACGTTGCTCGTCAGCAGGATGATGGTGTTCTTGAAGTTCACCTCGATGCCGCGGGAGTCGTTCAACACGCCCTTGTCGAACACCTGGTAGAAGATCTCCTGCACCGACGGGTGGCTCTTCTCGATCTCGTCGAGCAGGACGACGGAGTACGGCCGGCGGCGGACGGCCTCGGTGAGGACCCCGCCCTCGCCGGACCCTTCGTACCCGCGGGGCGAGCCGAGCAGTTGCGAGACCTTGTACTCCTCCTTGAACTCGCTCATGTTGATGACCACCATGTTGCGGTCGCCGCCGTACAGCAGGTCGGCCAGGGCCATGGCCGTTTCCGTCTTGCCCACCCCGCTCGGGCCGACCAGCAGGAACACGCCGATGGGCCGCTTCGGGTCGCCGAGTTCGGCCCGGCTGGTCTGAATCCGCTGGGCGATGGCGTGCAGGGCGTGATCCTGGCCGACCACCCGGTGGTTCAGCTTGTCTTTCAAGTTCAGCAGCGTCTCGATCTCGTTCCGCACCATCTTGCCGACCGGGATGCCGGTCCACCCGCCGACGATCTGCGTGACCGCCGCCGCGTCCACCACCGGCAGAACGAGCGGCGATTCGCCCTGGAGCAGTTCC
>JANNVG010000118.1:0-1951 GCA_031414395.1 Fimbriiglobus sp. | reverse complement strand
CGCGGCTCGTCAGACCTTCAACCCGTCTGCCCCGTGTCGGCTGGTGCTGGTCGCCCACCGCGACACCACCGACCTGCCGAAGTTGCTCGCCGCGGTGAAAGCCAAACTGACCGCCGAGCCGAACGCCGAGAAGTGGAGCCTTCCCGAAGGCGCACACTTCGGCCGCGGCACGCCGGGCAAGCTGGCGGTGCTGTTCCCCGGTCAGGGGTCGCAGCGCGTCGGGATGCTCCGCGATCTGGCCTGCACCTTCCCGGAGGTGTTGAACACGCTCGCCGACGCGAACGACGCCACATCTTCTGTAGCCGGGGTCTGTGACCCCGGTCAGACCGGCCTCACAGAGGCCGGCTACAGCAAGAGGTGTCGCCTCACCGACGTGATCTACCCGCCGACGAGCTTTGCACCCGACGCCAAGCCGAAACAAGACGTAGCGCTCCGCGCCACCGACAAGGCCCAGCCCGCGCTCGGGGCGGTGAGCTACGGCGCGTTCAAGCTGTTGCGGGATCGGTTCAACGTGACCGCTGATGCGTTCGCCGGGCACAGCTACGGCGAACTGCCGGCGCTTGCCGCGGCGGGGCGGTTGAGCGAAGCCGAGTTGCACCGCTTCAGCCGGCTGCGGGGCGAACTGATGGCGGCACGGCGGGGCGGTGATGCGGGCACCATGCTCGCCGTCCTCGGCCCGCTGGAGAAGGTCGAACAGACGATCCGCGACGCACGGCTCGACGTGGTGATTGCGAACAAGAACTCGCCGACGCAGACGGTGTTGTCCGGGGCTACCGCCGCCATCGATGCCGCCGAACCGGTGTTGCGGGCCGCCGGGTTGAAGGGCGTTCGCCTTCCTGTCGCCGCCGCGTTCCACAGTCCGCTCGTGGCCGCCGCCGCCCCGTTCCGTGAGGCGCTGAACGCCGTGCCGTTCCCGGCGGGCACGAAGCCGGTGTACGCCAACAGCACCGCCGCCGAGTACCCCGCCGATGCGTCCGCCGCCCGTGAACTGCTGGGGAACCAGTTGGCGAAGCCGGTCGAGTTCGTCGAACAAATCCGCGCGCTGTGGAAGGCCGGCGTGCGGACGTTCGTGGAAGTCGGCCCCGGTCGCGTGCTGGCGAAGTTGATCGACGCAATCCTGACCGATGCCACCGTCGTCAGCCTGGATGCGTCCGAGGGGAGCAAACCGGGCACGCTGGATTTGGCGCACCTGCTCGCCAAGCTGGCCGCCGCCGGGCACGCGGTCCACCTCGCCGCGTGGGAGAAGGGCAGTCGCTGCCGCCCGCCCGTCGTCTCGAAACTGCCGACCATGACCGTGCCCATTAGCGGCGCGAACTATGTTTCCCCCAGGGCCAAGAAGCCGCCCCGCCCGGCCACGACCGGCACCCCCACGATCACCCCCGCCGCCGGTACTCGTCGCATGAACGATCACCCGAATTTGTCCGCCGCTCTGCAACTGACGCAGCAGACGCTCGCCGCCCTCCAACAGATCCAGGAGCAGACGGCCGCCCTGCACAAGCAGTTCCTCGACCAGCAGGAGCAGGCCCAGCGGACGCTCTTCGCCCTCGTGAACCAGCAGCAGGCGTTGTTGAACCCGTCCGCCCCGCGGGTTGCGCCGCCGTTGGCACCTGCGGTCGCCACGCCGGTCGTCACCCCGGCCCCGCTGCTGCCGCCGCCCCCGCCGCCCAAGTCGGTCGTCGAGACGCCCGCCCCGGTGGTCGTCCGTCCGGTCGTTCCGCCCCCGCCTCCTGTGGTCGTGGTTCCGCCGCCCCCGCCGCCGGTCGTGCGCAGCCACGCACCCGCCCTCAACGGCATCGCCGACACCCTCCTCGGCGTGGTGGCGGAGAAGACGGGCTACCCGGCGACCATGCTCAACCTGGACATGGCCCTCGACGCGGATCTGGGCGTGGACTCCATCAAGCGGGTGGAGATCCTGTCCGCCCTTCAGGAGAAGCTGCCGGCCGCACCCACC
>JANNVG010000117.1:0-4343 GCA_031414395.1 Fimbriiglobus sp. | reverse complement strand
AGCCGACGTGTCGTCGGCTCGCCCGCCCTACCCGGCAGGTCGTGGCCCGCTCAGTGCTCGACGTGCGACTTGACGCTCGCGTCCAGGCCGTCCTCGAACAGCTTCTCCAGGCTCTTCTTGATGTCCTTCGGGTCGCCCCCGCGGAACTTGAACTTGTTCCCGGTCATGGTCGTCAGGTACTTGTACACCATCACGAACTCGGGGCGGGGCGGCTTGTCCGTCGGCTTGCACAGGTCCGCCCACATGTGTTGCACTTCCTTCGGGTCGGCCCCGTCCAGCACCACCGTGAAGCGGTCGCTGTGCCCGTTGAACTTGGCCGGCGGTTTGGCCGCCGCCCTCGGCTCGGGCACGGCCAACTCCTCCTCGATCTGCCCCACGTCCAGCCCCACCTCCCCGTGCTGGCTCAGGTCCAGGCCTACCGCCTCGTCCTTCGGCTTCACCGTGAACCCGATGGTCTTGTCGATGACGAACACGAGGATGGCGGTGACGACGAAGGCGTACACGGCCGAGCCGAGCGCGGCGATGGTCTGGATGGTCACCTGAGAGGTCAGGTCGAACGACACGGTCTTGGCCGACTCGTCCACGATCGTCTTGCCGGGGAACGCGCCGGCGGGCATCTCCGACCCGTACACCCACAGCGGCAGACTCACCAGCGCGCCCGTCAGGATGGCACCGAGGAACCCGCCGACGCCGTGGATGCCGAAGGCGTCGAGCGAGTCGTCGTACCCGAGCAGGCTCTTGGCGGCCACCGCCCAGTAGCAGGCGATGCCGGCCACCATGCCGATGACGAGCGCCCCGACCGGCGACACGAACCCGCTCGCCGGGGTGATGGCCACCAGCCCGGCCACCAGCCCGGACGCGAACCCCAGGGCCGTCGGCTTGCCGCGGTGCAGCCACTCGATGGCCGTCCACCCCAGCCCGGCGGTGGCGGCGGCGATCTGCGTGACGGTGAACGCGCTCACCGCCTGGCCGTTGGCGAACAGGGCCGACCCGCCGTTGAACCCGAACCACCCGAACCACAGCAGGCCGGCGCCGAGGAGCGTCAGGATCATGCTGTTCGGGTGGAACGTCTGCTTGCCGTACCCCACCCGCTTCCGCAGCAGCAGCACGGCGGCCAGCCCGCTCGCCCCGGCCGCGATGTGAACGACCGTGCCGCCGGCGAAGTCGATGGCCCCGTTCTTGCCCAGGATGCCGGCCGCCGGCGCGATCTTCACCGCCGGGTCGCCGGACAGTGGCACGGCCACTTTTTGTGAGTCCAGGAACGTCCAGTCGTAGGACCACACCCAGTGGGCGATGGGGTCGTACACGAGGGTCGTCCACAACAGGGCGAAGATGCAGTAGCTGAGGAACTTCACCCGCTCGGCGAACGCCCCGGAGATGAGCGCCACCGTGATGATGGCGAACATGCCCTGGAACATGACGTGCAGGTAGAGCGGCAGGTTAGTGTTCGGGAACGTCTTGAAGCGGTTGGCCTTGGCGGTCTCTTCCGTCACCTGCTCGGCGGTGAACGTCGGGTTCTCCTTCTTCACCTCGTCTTCCGTCTTGCCCACGGCCGCGTCGGTGCCCAGGAAGCACAGCTCCGGGCTGAACCCGATCACCCCGCCCTTGCTCTCGCCGAACGACAGCGAGTACCCGACGCACACCCACTGCACGCCGATCAGCCCGAGGGCGATGAACGTGTGCATCATGGTGCCGAGCACGTTCTTCCGCCGGGCCATGCCGCCGTAAAACAACGCCAACCCCGGCAGCATGATCATGACCAGGGCGGTCGAGATGAGCAGCCAGGTGTAATCCGCGTACTTGTGGATGCCGACGGCCTGTACGTCCTTGACGGTGGCCGCCACGGCGTCCACGTCCGCCTTCATCGCCGGCGTCTTGGCCGGGTCGGGTTCGTCGGCCTTCTTGTCTTGGGCGAACCCGAGTGTGGAGAACGCCAGCAGCGCCAGCAATGGCAGGAGCAGTCGCATGTGGGCGAACCGGAGGTGGGAGGGGGTGGAACGGGTGCGATTGGGTGCGGCACCGAGCAATCTACGTGCCGAGCGTGCAACCCGCATGAGCCGGATGCCATTTCTGCGAGCGCGGATGTGGAAATGCACATATTCGGGTCGAACCCGTGGTCGCACAGAGGCCGGAGCGTAGATTTCGGCTGCCACAAGAGCGCGCAGAATGCGCGAAATGCGTGCGACCGCCCCCCGTAGGGCGGGTCGAGCAGGGATCGCGGTGAGCGTTGCGAAGTTCAGGAAGGCGAGCGCTCCCATCAACTGCGACGACCCGCCGTTCATGGATCGGCGGGTCGTCGCGGCCAGATGAAGTGCGGAGGCCACTGGGCGACAGTGGAAGTGATTGCTGCCGCTGCTCGACCCGCCCTGCCAGTCTCGGAAATGCAAATCGCCGCTCGCGGGGCGAACGGCGACACGCTTGTCACAGAATTCGGACCACTACCGCACCGGCGAGATCAGCTTCACCAGGTCGGCGGTGGAGGCGGTGTCCGGCAGGTAGGCGGCGGCGCCGGCGAACCGCGCGAAGCGGGCGTGCCGCTTGCCGTCCGGCCCGACCATCACCACCCGCACGTTCGGCAGCGAGCGCACCAGTTTGGCGCACGTCAGGTAGCCGCTCTCCCCGCCGCACACGCTCGCCGGCAGCACGATGGCCGCCGCACGGCTGCCCAGCGCCTTGGCCCGCAGTTCGGCCGCGGTGTCGGCCGAGCACACCCGCCAACCGGCCGCCCGGTAGTGCAATTCCAGCCCGCGGGCCAGCTCCCCGTGGATCAACCCGATCACCAGTTTCGGGGCGGTGCGGCGGTCCAAGCACGCGGTGGTGTGGGATTCAAATTGTTCGGTCACACGTTTCACGCAAAGTCCTCATGAGTTCAGAGCCACACCGACACCGGGTGTTTAGGAGAAGTTCGCGGGAACAACCGGGAACTTGCGCCGGCCGATGGGAAAAACGGCTCACCAGTCTTGGAATAACCGGCGGAACCGCCCGGCCTTACACCCGCATCGTCGCCACAACTGTCAGTCCGCAAACGAGTTCGGGGATGCCTGTTGTAGCCGGCCTCTGTGAGGCCGGTCCGGGGTCACAGACCCCGGCTACAGTGTGTGGTGGGTGGGATTTCTACACTGCACGAACCGGGTCGGTCAAAGTAGGTTGAACCCCGGCGGCTGTCGAGTCCAAATGGTCTGAAGTGCTCTGCTCGCTCCGCGAGCGGTCTTCTCCGACCCGCTCGCGGAGCGAGCAGAGCACTTCGCCCGATTCCCACCCCGAGGGCTTCTCCCGTGGCGAAGGCGCGCATCTCTATCGGCACCTGGGCGTACCTGTTCAACCAGACCGAGCCGACGACCGACTTCCACACCATCCTACACAAGCTGGAAGACCTGGGGTACGACGGGGTGGAACTGGGCAGCTTCGGCCCGCACCCGTCGCCCGCCACCCACCCCACCAAGAAGAGCCGTGAGAAGCTCAAAAAGGAGATCGCCGACCACGGGCTGGCGCTGTCCGGCATCGCCGTGGACCTGTGGGCGTTCAAGACGCCCGGCGTGAGCATCCTGGACGAGATCCCCGCCGCGTACACGACCGCCTTCCTCGGCTGGTCCGCGTTCGCCTCCGACCTCGACGCCAAGACCATCCGCGTCGATACGGTGCTGGCCCCGGACTACTTCAACACCGACGACGGCAAGAAGGTGGGCGAGAAAGCGGGCATGGACCGCTTCATCGCCGTGTGGGACAAGTGCAGCAAGATCGCGGCCGACTTCGGGCTGAACGTGTGCTGGGAGTTCGAGCCGGGCTTCCTGTTCAACAAGCCGAGCGAGATCCTGGCCATCGTGGACGGCGTGCGGGCGAAGGGGAACACCAACTTCGGCGTGCTGTACGACACCTGCCACGCGCACATGTGCGCGGGCATCGGGGCCAACCACCAGGGCGAGAAGGAACTGCTCGCCGGCGGTGCGCTGGAGTTGCTCACCCAGTTGAAGGGGAAGATCACGCACGTCCACGTCATCGACAGCGACGGCACCCTGAACGAGCACAACACGAGCACGCACAACCCGTTCGGCACCGGGCACCTGAAGTTCGACGAGCTGATTCCCGCCATTCAAGCCGCGGGCGTGCCGAACGACTGGTGGTGCGTGGACCTGTGCTTCTGCCCGGACGCCTGGCAGGTGACGGCCGACAGCAAGAAGTTCCTGGACAAGCTCCGCGACAAGTACGCCGCCGCCTGACAGGCGAACGGCGCGACGTCAGTCCGCCGGTGGTTTTCAGGCGAACCCGGCCCGCAAGGGCCGCGGGTGCGAATTCAATTGCCCACGCACCCAGGGCCCTTGCGGGCCGGGTTCGCCCGGAGTGCT
>JANNVG010000116.1:0-7387 GCA_031414395.1 Fimbriiglobus sp. | reverse complement strand
AGGACTTGCTGCGTCTGGGTGTAACTCGGGTCGTAGCTCAGTTGTCCGGTCGGGTTGCGGTAGAAGACGGCCGCGTCGGTGTCGTGCAGGGCGGCGTGCGGGTCGTTCTGGGCGCTCACCCACGCCGCCTGAGGCACGGGGCCGGGGAACATGGACGGGTCGATCACCTGGATCTGCGAACTGCTGCCGGTGCCCACCAGCAGGGTCGGGGCGACGTGATACCCCCACACCACCGAACAGTTCGGGTCGTTCGTCGTCTTCACCCGCAGGTTGCCGTACAGCCACACCTTCCGCGGGGTGACGCCGGCGGCCAGGACCAGCCGCACCATCTCGTGCGCGCGGCCCCAGCAGCCGTCCCGCGGGTAGGTGAACGGGATGTACGTCTGGCCGGCGACCAGGGCGAACATCTGCTGGGCCTGTTGCGGGGTGACGCTCGCCGGCCGGACGACGTTACCCCCCAACCCACCCGCCGGGCCGACGGCCATCACCGCCACCGGCCCCACCGCAAAAGGGCTGGGGTCGGGCCTCACGTCGATGATGCGGTTGTCTTCCAGCGACTCGGTGACGAGGACGGGCGTGCCCGCCCGCCCGGCGGCCAGCAGGGCGGCCAGCAGCTGCGGGTAGTCCGGGTCGGTGGTGTTCAGGTGGTGGCGGGCGGCCGACACCGCGAACGTCACCTCGTGGCTGGTGCCCACCGGGGCGGGGGCGACGCCGGTGACCACCACCGCCATCGGGAAGAGCAGGCGGGTGATGACGTTCGTGGCCGGGTCGGTCTCCAGGTACACCGGGTCGTTCGTCGCCTGCACGTCGCCGAGCAAGCTGCCCCACACCCCCGCCCGCGGGTCGGTCAGGTCGAGCAGCGACGCCCCCCCGCCGGTGTGCACCACCGCGTGCCCGCCCACCCCGCCCCCCTGGGCGGCCACCATCGGCTGGTGCGGCAGCGCCAGCCCTCTCACGCGATCGACGATGACGGTCGGTTTGGCCACGGGAGATGCCTCGCGGGGGGACGGTCGGCCGGCGGTCCATCATACCCGCCCGGGCGGCGGGGTGCGGGCTACAATGCCCGCCACACCAAGATGGGCCGACGTGGCACGCGGCGGCGGGCGAGTCGTCACCCGCGAGCCGGACGGCTTCCGCATCGACTGACCGTGTGCCTGATGTGATTCCCGACCCCCCGAGACCCCCATGACCCCCGCCCGCGTTGCCGCCGCCGCCGTCCTCCGCCGCATGAGGCAGCGGGAGGGGTTCGCCCCCGAACTGATCGACGACGCCACCGGCACGCTGAGTCCGCAGGACCGGCGGTTCGTCGTGCAGCTCGTCATGGGCGTCGTCCGCCGTGCTGCCACGCTCGACGCCCTCGTCGCCCCGTTCCTCACCCGCCCGTTCGATCAGCTTCACCCGGACACGCTGGATTTGCTCCGCCTCGGCGTGTTCCAACTGGTGTTCCTCACGCAAGTGCCGCGGCACTCGGCCGTCGATGAGACGGTGGACCTGGCCCCGCCGGTGGTGAAGAAGTTCGTGAACGCCCTGCTGCGGCGGGTGAGCGACGTGGTGACGGACGAGTACACGGGGGAGATGGGGGCGGCGGCGGTGCCGGTGGAGTTTCAGAAACCTACCCCCCCCGGCCCCCCCTTCCTGGCAGGAAAGGGGGGAGTTGGAGAGGAACCAACCCCCCTCGCCTCCATCCCGGAGAGGGAAGGGGGTGTTTCACCGCCGACCTCCCCCCCCTTCATTTCAGGAAGGGGGGGGCCGGGGGGGGTAGGTTTTCAGGGAACTATCGCCGCCTCGCCCGCCCCCTCCTCCCCGACCCCCGCCACGACCTGCCCGCGTACCTGGAGGCCGCGTTCAGTTGGCCCCGCTGGCTGGCCGACCGCTGGTTGCACCTGCACGGACCGGACGAGTGCGTGCGGCTCGGCTTCTGGTTCAACGCCCCGCCGCCGCTCTGGATTCGGGTGAACACGACCAAGATCAGCCGCGCCGACTACCTCGCCAAGCTGGCCGCCGCGAACACCCCCGCCGAGCCGGGCGACCACCCGCAGGCGGTGAAGTTGCTCGACAACGTGCGCGTCCGCGAGTTGCCCGGCTACGACGCCGGCGAGTTCGCCGTGCAGGATCACTCGTCGATGCTCGTGGCCTCGGCAGTGTCACCGAAACCGGGCTGGCAGGTGCTGGACTTGTGCGCCGCACCGGGCGGGAAGACGACGCACCTGGCCGAGTTGATGCACCACTCCGGGCGGATCGTGGCGTGCGACATCGTGTCGAAACGGCTGGATTCGGTCGGCGATCTGTGCCGGCGGATGGGCGTGCGGATCGTCGAACCCCGCGTGCTGGCGGATGAAACCGAGGCCCCGGCCGGGCCGTTCGACGCGGTGCTGGCCGACGTGCCGTGCAGCAACACGGGCGTGCTCGGGCGTCGGCCGGAGGTGCGGTGGCGGTTGCAACCGCACGAGTTCCAGCACCTGATCCGGTTGCAAACGAGCTTGCTGAAGACCGCCCTCAGCCGGGTGAAGGCGGGCGGGGTGGTGGTGTACTCAACGTGCAGCATCGACCCGGACGAGAACGGCGGGGTGGTGCGGGCGGTGCTGACTGAGATGCCGGGCGTGACGCTGGACGCCGAACACACGTCGATCCCCGGCCGCCCGTCCGACGGCGGCTACTGGGCACGGCTGATCAAAACTTGACGCGCCGCGACCGCCTGGGAGCGGGGGTTCCGATCAACGTCTGACGAGCCGCGACCGCCAGGGAGCGGGGGTTGAATTCCCCGCTCCCTGGCGGTCGCGGCTCGTTCACGCTACCGCCCGCCGAACAGGCGCACCTTGCCGAGCAGCCGCTCGACCGTCGCCCGCTGGTCTTCCGGCATCTTCTCCAGACTCGGGTACTCCTTGCTCTCGCGGCCTTCCTTCACCACGATCTTGGTCGGCGTCAACTTGCCCTTCTCGACCGTGCCGGTGACGGTGTAGCCCACCTCGCCGACCGTCGCTTGCAGGGTGGCCTCGTCGCCGTTCACCTGAATCTGCACGCTCTCGTTCGGGTTCCCGCCGCCGACGACCACGCCCCCGCGCTCGCCGCCGCCCAGCCGACCGCCGCGGTCGGGCACGCCGCGGTCGATCCCGCCGCGGGCGGGCGGGCGCACGTCGGGCAGTTCGATCCCCTTCACCGTCTCCTTCTTGGCCTTCCGCAGCACCACGGCGTCGAGCTTCTCACCGGCCGGCAGCTTGCCCACCAGCGCGGTGAACGCCTCCGGGTCGGTCGGCACGTCCTTGCCGGCGAGCGTCAGCAGCACGTCGTTCTTCTTCAGCCCGGCCTTCTCGGCGGCGCTGCCGGCGGACACGTCGGCGATCACGATGCCGCTGTCTCGGGGCAGGTCGAGTTGCTCGGCCAGCACCGCCGACACCTTCTCGACCTTCACCCCCAGCCGCGGCTGGGCGGCGTTCCGGCCGAGCGGCGCGAACGGGTCGAACGGGTCCGCCCGGCCGAACACGTCCGGCCCGTCGAGCCGCCGCACGTCTTCCATCAACCGCCGCTGCATGTCCCGCTGCATCTCGACCATCCGCCGCAAGGGGTCGGCGTTCGGGTCGCGGTTGGCCCGCTCGATGTCGTCCGGCCTGCGGCGGGCGGCGTCCACGTCCTTGCGGCCCTCGTCCGCCTTCTTCAGCGGCTCCTCCATCGCCTTCTTGTACTCGTCGCGGGTCTTCGTCAGTTGCTCCTTCGCCTCGGCGTCGCCGGCCTTCTTGATCTGCTCGTCGAAGTCCTTCATCTGCTGGTCGTACTGCTTCCGCAATTCACTGTCGGCCGGCGCCGGCCCGCCGCGGGCGCCGCGAACCACATCGACCGGCGGTTGCAGGCGGAGCCGCTCGGCCGGCAGTTCGATCACGTCCACCACGCCCCTCAGCTTGAACATCCCCTGGATCGCTCCGGGGTCGATGGCCCCCTCCTTCTCCAGCAGCCGCATCAGGTCGAGCAGCGTCGCGTTGTCCAGTTGGCCCTTCCCCTGCAAGGCGTCCACCAACTGTTGCAGTTGCTTCGTCGTCGCGTCCATGTCCTTCTTCGCGTCGGCCGGCGGCGGCTTGACGACCTCGATCACCTTCGGCGGCGGGGCGTCCGTCTTCGGCTCGTCGGCGAAGCCGAGTCCGGACAGCCCGACGGCGGCGGCGACGGCGAACCCGCGGGCGGCGGTCTTCACGTTCGGCAGCATGTGGTCCCCTCCGGAACAGGTCGGATGGTCCGCTCCCTCGCGGTCGCGGCTCGTGACGCTTGCGAACAGGTCTTCGGGCTACCCTTTGCGGGCCTTCAGGATGAGGGTCCGCATCTGATCCAGTTCACTCGGCGGGATCTTGTCCGCCTTCAACAGGCTGTGGACCAACTGCGACGCCGCCCCGTCGAACACGCGGTCGAGGAACCGCGACGCCGACTCCTCCCGGCTGAACTCGGCGACGTAAATGAACGTGCGGCCGTCGGCCGTGTGCCGCACCAGCCCTTTCGTCTCCATGATCCGCAGCAGCGTCTGAATCGTGTTCATGGCCGGCCGCTTGCCATCGGCCGTGACGATCCGGCGGTGGACGCCCGACACCGAGTGCGGGCCGTGCTCCCAGAGCACTTTCAGGATCTCCGACTCCCGCGGGGTGGGGGTGGGCAATTCGTCCACGTGCGACCTCGGCCGAGACATCGGACCTGACGCCTAAATCTTTAAGCGAGAGGGCGGACCTGGTCAAGGGGGGATTGTCACAAGCGGCGGGTGGGGCGGCGGCCGGGGGCAGCCAGTGGCGGGCGTCCGATCACCCGCTTTCCGTACAACCGACTCCGGCACTCGCTCGCCCAACCCCTCCCGGAGTTCGCCATGTTCCCCCGCACGCTGGTGGTCGTCATGCTCGCCGCCGTTCCCCTCCTCGCCGCCGATCCCGTCTCCCCGTTCGCCGCCGACGCGAAGGTGGAGAAGCTGGCCGGCGGGTTCAAGTTCACCGAAGGGTCGAAGCCCGACGCCGACGGCAACGTGTACTTCACCGACCAGCCGAACGACCGCATCCACCTCTGGAGCGTGGACGGCAAGCTGTCCACGTTCATGGAACCGGCCGGGCGGTCGAACGGCCTGTTCATCGACAGCAAGGGCACGCTCTGGGCGTGTGCCGACGAGAAGAACGAGCTGTGGACCATCGACGTGAAGACCAAAGAGAAGAAGGTGGTGGTGAAGGACTACGGCGGCAAGCTGCTGAACGCCCCGAACGACGTGTGGGTGGGACCGGACGGCAGCGCGTACTTCACCGACCCGATGTACAAGCGGACCTACTGGAAGCGAGATGGTGCCGAGGAGCAGGACGCCCGCGGGGTGTATCACCTGAGTCCGAAGGGCGAGCTGAAGCGGGTGGAGGGGGCGTTCAAGCAGCCGAACGGCATCACCGGGTCGCTCGACGGCAAGACGCTGTACGTCGCCGACATCAACGACAAGAAGACGTACTCGTACACCCTCGGCGAGGGCGGCAAGCCGACCGACCGCAAGCTGTTCTGCGAGGCCGGGTCGGACGGCATGACGGTGGACAACGCCGGCAACGTCTACCTGACCAGCGGCAAGGTGCTGGTGTTCGACAAGACGGGGAAGAAGGTGACGGAACTGGCGGTGCCGGAGGGGCCGGCGAACGTCTGCTTCGGCGGCAAGGGGCACAAGACGCTGTTCATCACCGCCCGCACCGGCTTCTACTCGGTGCCCACCACCGTGAGCGGGAAGTAGGGCGGTCCCGTCTTGGCGAGCCGAGCGGCGTGAGCCGCCGGGTTTTTGTAGGGCGGGTCGAGCGGGGATCGCTGCGAGCGCTGCGAGTCTCGAAGTGCTGAACGCACACAACCGCCGCGACGACCCGCCGTGCTCGGGTGGCGGCGGGTCGTCGCGGCGGCGTCTGGAAGGGTGACGGTTGTCGGGTGATGGCCGAGCCGGTTGCACTCGCCGCCGCTCGACACCGCCCTACAAGAAACCGGCGGCACTCCGGATGCCGCTCAGCCCCTACTTCGCCGGTGGGTAGCCGGGGTCGGCCAGCACCGGCGGCAGTTCCACGCCGAGCACTTCCGTACACGACTTGCGGATCACGTCGCAGTAGGTGGTGAGCGTCAGGTCATCCGCGTCGCCGCCGAACGGTTCTTCCACGTTCTCGGCGGTCAGTTCGGTGCCGAGCAGGAAGTACGCCATGAGCGACACCACCGGGATGGCCCAGTAATGGTACTCGGCGGTCATGAACCACGGGGCGGTGATCAGGTACAGCACCGTGCCGTGACGGAGCAGGCTGCGGTACGACAGCGGCACCGGACTGCTGCGGATCCGCTCGCACGCGCCGCACACGTCCAGGAGTGCCCGCGCGTGCGGGTCGAGGGCCAGGAACTCCATGTCGGAGATCGCGCCGGCAGTCCGCCACACCTTCAGTTGGGCGTACACTCGCCCGGCCAGATGGACCGGCACGTGCGCCGGAGTCGCCGGATCGGTCTCGAACCCCGGCACGGTTTGGAGCGGTTGCCCGCCCCGCAGGTGCTTCTTCAGCGCCACCGCGAACCCGACCACCAGCCGGGCGAAGGCCGTCCGCTCGTCGGCCGGCGGGTCCACCAGCACGCCCACCTTCAGGCACAGGTTGCGGCTGTCGTTAATCAGTTGCCCCCACAGCTTGCGGGCCTCCCACCACCGCTCGTAGGCCTCGCGGTTGCGGAAGCCGAGGAGCACGCCGAGCAGCACGGCGTTCACGACGGACAGCTCGCCGATCCACTTGGGCGCGTCGATCTTGAGGGCGTAGTCAACGAGCAGTTCGACGCCGAGCGTGTACAGGGCGACGACCAGCACGCACACGTCCAGCCGCTTCCACACGGGCAGCGGCGGCCAGATGCCATTCCACAGGCTGACGAGTCTCGGAAGCACGCCGCACCTGTTCACGGACGGGAAGAGGGGTGAAGGTACGACCGGGCGGAGGGGGGTGCAAGACGGGCGGGGGAAGTGAAGAGCCGGCGGCGGGGTTCGCACCCGCATGAACCCGCTTACGAGACGGGTGCCTTCCTGAGGTCGCGCCACGCCGGCAGGGTTGAAGTGCTCTGCTCGCTCCGCGAGCGGGTTCAACAGACCGCTCGCGGAGCGAGCAGAGCACACCAAGTCGCGCGTGAGAGAATCGAACTCTCCTGATCCGGCTCCCGAAGCCGGTGGCCCACCAGTGGCCCTACGCACGAGACGAGCAGAGAAGCAAGGATTTGAACCCTGTCCGGCGGGGTTGGAATCCGCCTGCTCTCCCAGGAGCACTCCTCTGTGTTCGACTGGAACCGCGGCCGACAGGGGGCGGGGGTGCAAAACCCAAAACCGCGCCCCGTCGGTGGGCGGTGCAAGTTGAGGGGGGGTGGGGGGGGTGGAACACACCACCTAGGCTTTAAA
>JANNVG010000115.1:0-1958 GCA_031414395.1 Fimbriiglobus sp. | reverse complement strand
TCGCTCGCTCCACCCCTGGCTAACATCTGTCGCCGCTCCGCGGCTTCGGCTCGGATTCCTGGCGGTCCTTTCCCGCTGGTCGAACTCGGGTCGCTCTTCCGCGGCGGGTGGATGGCTGACTGACATCCTGAGCAGAAGTCGAACCCGTCGCACGCCGGGCGTTCTTGTGGCGGGTCAACTTTTGCTCACATCCGCAGGCCGTCGGCACTTCGGCCATAATTTTCACGGGTCCGGCTGTAGCGGTTTCGCGGAATTTGCCAGCACCCGTTTGCACCCACTGTCGGCGTTCACTACGGTTGACTCGCCGCTCCCGCCGGTTAACGCCGGTGGGAAATCCGGCAGCGCCCCCTCCCCACCCGCTGCCACCCTTCTGTAGCCGGCCTCCGTGAGGCCGGGACCGTGGTCACAGACCCAGGCTACAGTTCGCCCCGTCCGCGGTGCCTTCCCCCGTCCGCGTTCCATCCCCGACCCCGCGGCGACCCCGCCGCGGAGCGGAGCCACGCCGACCATGACTTTCCACCGCCGAATGCTGCTCGTCGGGTCCGACCACCAGTTCGCCCAACTGGTGCAGACCCACTTGCACAAGACGTTCCTCGTGAATGCCCCGCAGGTGCGGTTCGACGACCTGCACAAAGTGGTCCGCCGCGACACCGACGGCGTGCTCCTGCTGCTCGCCTCCGACGCGCACGACGCCGACCGCATCGAGACGGCCGTGCGGGAGCTGCGCCTCCAACAACTGCCGCCGCGGCTGGCGGTGCTGGCGAACGAGAAGTTCTCGGATGGCCGACGGCTCGACGCGCTCGGCACCTTCCTGGAAGCCAACCTGACGTGGCCCGGCCACACCCGCGAGCTGAACACGTGGGTGCGGCGGGCGGTGGTGCCCGGCCCGGCCTTCCCCGACCCCGGCAAGGAGACCATCGGCGACCGCATCCGCGCCGGCCTGCTCACCCTCACGCCCAGCCTGGCCTCGCTGACGGAACAACTCGAGATCGCCGCGACGCACGACGTGACCGTGCTGATCGAGGGCGAAACGGGGACCGGCAAGACGCACCTGGCGAAGCTGATTCACGACTGCTCGGCGCGGGCCGGGCAGCGGTTCCTGCCGGTGGCGTGCGGGGCGCTGACCGCCAACCTGATCGCCAGCGAGTTCTTCGGCCACGTGAGGGGGGCGTTCACCGGGGCGGACGTGAGCAAGCAGGGGAAGTTCGCCGCCGCCGGCACGGGCACGCTGCTGCTGGACGAGATCGACACCCTCGGCCTGGAACACCAGGCCAACCTGCTGCGGGTGATCGAGACGGGCGAGTACGAGCCGGTGGGCGGGAACGAGACGCAGGTGTGTCAGGCCCGCATCATCGCCGCGACCAACTGGAACCTGGCCGACGCGGTCGAGCGCGGGGTGTTCCGCTCCGACCTGTACTACCGCCTGCACGTGCTCGCCTTCCGCCTGCCGCCGCTGCGGGAGCGGCCGCACGACATCCCCCCGCTCGCCCGCGGGGTGGTCGCCCGGTACGGCACGCGGTTCGGCAAGAAGATTCAGGGAATTCACCCGGACGCCATGCGGGCGCTCGAGGCCTTCCCGTGGCCGGGCAACATCCGCCAACTGGAGAACGTGCTGCAGCAGGCGGTGCTCACCTGCACGACCGACGAATTGCGGTTGCAACACCTGCCCCCGATGGTTCACACTGTGCGGCCGACCGGCGAGGGGGAGGCGGCGCCGCCGGGCACGCTCAAGCACAACCACGCGACGACCGAGCGGGCGGCGATTCTGCGGGCGCTCGAGAAGGCGGCGTTCAGTCGCACGCGGGCGGCGCAGCTGCTCGGCGTCAGCCGGGTGACGCTGTACAAAAAGATGAAGAAGTACAGCCTGTTTACGCGGCCGGCCGTCTCCCCCCTGCCGGCCGACTTCGCCGCCCAGAAGTGAGTTTGGTTCCCCTCTCCCCAGCGGGGAGAGGGGGACA
>JANNVG010000114.1:0-9487 GCA_031414395.1 Fimbriiglobus sp. | reverse complement strand
CGCGTCGGGCTAACTAATCGACTGGCCCCTCCCGCGCGCGTCGGGCTAACAAGACGACGGCTCCCCAGCTCGCTTCTTCGCGCCGGTGCGCCTGTTCGCCCGACCCCAGCTCGCCCGCAAACGCCACCGGGCACCCGAAGGTGCCCGGCGGGGATCAGTTGGTGGCCGGCGGGGTGCGGTCACTTCTTCTCCGGCGAGGGTGCTCGCGGGCACTTCACCAGTCGGCCAACTTCACTTCGGTGAGGACCGTGCCGCCTTCCCGTTTCAGTTTCAGTCGGGCGGTGCCGCTGGCCACAGTCGCCCGCACCAGGAGGCGGTCCAGTTCGTGCAGCGTCGTCACCGCCTCCCCATTCACCCGCTCGATCACATCTCCCTTCTTCACCCCGGCTTTGGCGAACGGTTTCGCCTCGTCCACCGTGCCCACTGTGACCACCCCCTTGTCGGTCGTGACCTCCAACCCGTCCTCAACCGCCGAGTAGAACTTCACCCCGAGCAGTTTCGTGTCGTTGGCGAACACCCGATCCGGGTCCGGGTTCTTGACCCCATTGCCCGGCATGGTGTTCGTCACCTTTCCGCCCGCCCGAACCAGCGACGACTCCCGCTCGCTCATCCAGAATTTCGCCTCCCCGCGGCACACGATCACCACGTTGTTCGGGTACTGGTCGGTGTCCACACTCCCGGACGAGACGATGACACACCGGGACAACTCGGGGAACGTGGCAACCGCCGCGTTGGTGAACACGATGCACTGCATCGTGGGCTGGTTCGGGCGAGCGGTGAGCGTGCGGCTGGCGACGAGCACATGCCCGGCCAGCACGTGTTCGGCCGTCCGCCCGGTGAGCGGCTGGGTGCACACGAATTCGTCCACGAAGTACGCCGAGGCGTCGCTGCCGATCCTCTTGACGGCGGTGGTGGCCGAGGTGCCCCGGTAGCCGATCTTCGTGATGACCGCCTTCACCCCCGCTTCTTCCTTGGCGTCAGCGGCCAGCGCCTTGCCGAAGGCCATCACCTCGTCTTGGTGGTTGGCGTCGGCGAATTCCCCCCACTCGGCGAGCAATTCGACGACGTGCGAGGCCCGCCGCTCCTTGCAGTATTCGGGCAACTTGGCCAACCTCTTCTCCGCCTCTTTTCGGCGGGCGGCGGTCGCCTTATCGTCCGCCGCACTCGCAGACGCCAGCACCAGCAGAGCCAGGAGTAGCCCGAGGAGAGGTCGCATGGGGCACCAGGACGGGAAGCGGAACGTGAACGATCAGGGTCTCGTCGACGGCCGGCCGACCTCATCACGGGATGAGATAGTTGTCGTGGATCGTCGCCGCGCCCGCGAACGTGCCCGCCACGCCCACGTCGAGGTAGACCCCGAGGACCGCGGGTGCGTTGACCGGGGCCGACTGGCCGTTGTTCGACACGTCGGTGGCCGCGTTGCCGTTCACCGTGGCCGGTCCGAACACCGCCACGCCGCCGCCACGCCCGTTCGTCCAAACCCCGCCCACCTTCTGCGCGGGGGCCGTCCCGCGCGCCTGATTCTGCGTAATCGTCGTCGTGTTCAACTCCACGACCGGCACGGCGCCGACGGTGTACTTGACGAACACTCCCCCGCCGTCGCCGTTCAGTGCGATGTTGGCACGGACGGTGCCCCCGTCGATCTCGATAATTTTGTTCCCGGCCGCCGGACCGCCTCTGGGGATGAAGTTGTCCGCGAGCGCGGCAATGCCACCACCGCGCACCGCCGCCTAGTAGTCGTTCACCTGCGCCCCGTCATTGATGAGGGTGTAGATGTTCCGCACCGCGATCCCGCCGCCGTACCCGTCCGCGAAGTTGCCCGACACCGACGCGGTGGCTCCCTGGACCCAGACCATGCACTGGTCTCCGGTCGCCCAGATGCCGCCGCCGTCGCCGAAGGCATGGTTCGAGTGCACGAAACATTTGTTGACCGTCAGGTCGGCGTTGATCGACTTGATCCCGCCGCCGTTCCCGTCGATGGCGTTCGGGGTCTGGCCGCCGACGATCTCGAGGCTCCCGAGGAAGACGGCCGCTCCCTTCTGGGCTTGCGGGATGTCGATGTCGAAGATGCGGAACAGCAACGCCCCTGGAGCCAGTTTAATAACCGGACGATTCATATCCGCGAGGAAGCCGACGATCTGGAGCGGTTGTGTGATCTTGGGAAGCGCGGCGGTGAGTTCGATCACGCAGTCGCCGTTCGCGTTGAACGCGCCCGCGCCGAACTGGATCACGTCCGGGCCGGGCAACGTCTCCGCGAGCGCGATGGCTTGGCGCAGCGTGGTCGGTGCCGCGAACAGAGCGCCAGAGGTACTGGTCACCGTGATCAGAGCGGGAACCTCGCGGGCTTCGAGCGGTTCCCGCCGTAGCGCGGGGGAACGGGGGCGATTGTTGTGGCTCATGGTGCGTGAACCTTGCCGTGGGGAATGTGTGCCCGACCGCTGGCCTTGTTGTCAGCACGGGCAGGATGTCCGGACCGTGCGGGTCATGTCAAATATTTTCGGCCGTTCGTTACAATTCGGCACGGGCTGTGGCA
This sequence comes from Fimbriiglobus sp., assembly GCA_031414395.1. Lineage (GTDB taxonomy): Bacteria > Planctomycetota > Planctomycetia > Gemmatales > Gemmataceae > JALHQU01. The sequence goes on along the minus strand of JANNVG010000114.1, from coordinate 6,954 downwards.
AACTACGCAACCAGTGGCCGCCCGCGGTGGGTCCGGTGACCTCGCTCGTCCGTCGAATTCGCCTTAAGTCCTTGGGGGGCATGGGTGCTTCCGCGATCCGGACATGATTCCACGGAGGGGTGGGGGGAGGTGAAACGAAACCATCCGCCCGGCTCACGACTCGGTGTCGTCGCCGCGGGCGGTGGCCTTCTTCAACTCCGGCAGGTGGTCGGCCAGCACCTCGTGCAGCACGGTCATCGTCACCGGGCGGACGATCACCTCGCCCCCGCCGGCACTCATGGCGTCGTCCACCCACGCCCGCTGGTCGTCGTTCAGCAGCACCACGGCGGCCAGGTCCCGCTGCTGGGCGTCGGCCTCCCGCACCACCCGCTTGAAGGCGTCCACGCCCTCGCGGCCGAGCGCGCCGGCGTCGATCAGGCAGGCGTGGTACGGCTGCTGCACGTACCGCTTCACCACTTGCTCCGGGTCGATGGAGATGATGACGCGGCTGAACCCGTACTCCCGCAGCTTCTCGCGGAAGACGGCTTGCAGCTTCGGGTTGGGTTCGGACACGAAGATGGTGAGGGGCCCTTCGGCCCGCCGGCTGTTCAGTGTGCCGGCGTCCGAGCCGGTCACTTCCAGGCGGCACTTCTTGATGGCGTCCGCGAACGCGATGGGCGTCTGGAACCGCTGGGCGGGTTCGAGGGCGATGGCCTTGGCGATCAGCCGCACGAGCGCGGGGGGCAGGTGCCGCGAGCGGGCTTCGCGCTCGAGGGCCGGCTCGACCTCCTCGAACCGCCGGCGGCTCATGCGGGTGTGGGCGTTCTTGGTGGGCGGCAGCAGCGGGGCGCCGGCGACCATCTCGTACAGCACGTGGCCGAGGAAGTAGATGTCGGACCGCACGTCGCCGCTGGGCACGCCGGTGGCCTTCTCCAGGCCGGCGTAATCCACCGTCCGCTCGGCCCGCTCGTCCTTCTCCGACTTCCGCCCGACCACCATGACCTCCGGCACGTCGGTCATCTCGGCCAGCCCGAAGTCGACCAGCTTGGCGATCTTGTCGGTGCCGAGGAGGATGTTGGACGGCTTGATGTCGCGGTGGGTGAGGCCGCGGGAGTACGAGTAGGCCAGCCCGTTCACCGACTCCTCCATGATCCGCAAGGCCTCGTCCGCGCTCACCGTCTTGCGGATTTGCAGGATGTCGCGGAGGTTGCCCCCCTCGACGAAGTCCATGACGATGAAGTGCGCGCCGGTGGCGGTGTCCTTGCCCACGTTCAGGATGCGGACGATGTTCGGGTGGTCGAGGGACATGCCCAGCCGCCCCTCCCGCTCGAACGACTCGATCCGCTTGGGCGTGTCCAGGTGGCGGCGGCGGAGCACTTTGATAGCCACCACCCGCCCGCCCCGCGGGTCGTCCCCGCGGTACACGCGGCCGAAACTGCCGGACGCGATCTTGTACAGCAGGCGATAGCCGCCGAGGAAGTACCCGTCGGCCTCGCCCTTGAGCAGCTTGCCGCTCTGGAAGGGGGTGAGCAGCCGCTTCCGCTCCATCAGCTTGGCGAAGTCGGTGGCCGGCCCCTTCGGGTCGTCGAACTCGTACAGCAGTTCGCGGGCGGCGCCTTCCTCGATCAGCCCGCAGCGGACGGCGAGTTGGGCCAGGTCGTTGGCGTCGGCGGGTGAGGACATGGCGGTACGGCACGCGGGCGGAGTGGGGATGACGACAGGATACCAAATGCCCCCCGCCGTGGGGAAGCGGGGACTACTCGACAAGTGGCAGAAAGGCGGACAGAATGGCGGCATGTCCGACGACCACGACCAGCGGTTCAAGGAACTGATTCGGGAGTTCTTCCCGGATCTGCTCCGCCTGTTCTTCCCCGTGTGGGCGGGGCGGTTCGACTTCACGGCCGTCGAGTGGCTGGACAAGGAGTTGATGCCCGAACCGCCCGACGGCGACCGTCACCTGCTCGATCTGGTCGCCCGACTGCCGGCAATTGTGCCCCTGAACCCGAACGCATCAACCCCGCCCCCGCCGTGGCTGGCACTGGTTCACATCGAAGTGGAGTCGCCCGACCGCACCACCACGCTGACGCCCCGGCTGCCGGGTTACTACCGCCACCTGCGGGAGCGGTACGGCCTGCCGGTACTGCCGCTGGTGCTGTACCTGAAGGTGGGGCTGGACGGCATCGGGGTGGACGAGGTGGACGAGGGGATCGTCGATTTCGTGCCGAACACCTTCCGCTACATGTATGTCGGCCTGCCCGCGCTGAACGCCGACGACTACCTGACCGGCGACAACTGGCTGGGGGTGGCACTGTCGGCTCTCATGCGGATCGCACCGGGGCGGGCGGTGGACCACGGTGCCGAAGCCCTGCGGCGGATCGCGGACGCCACGGTGACGGACCAGCAGAAGTACCTGCTGGGTGAGTGCGTCGAGGCGTACCTGCCGGTGAGCGATGTGGAATCCGGACGGTTTCAGGCTATAATCGAAGCGAACGCTACCGGGAGGGTGAGCGCCGTGAACAAGACCAGAACCGACCGGGCGAAGGACGCGGGCCGAGAAGAGGGGTTGCAGCAGGGGTTGCAGGAGGGCCGAAGGGTTGCGATGCTCGAGTTGCTCGAAGCCCAACTCGACGCACAGTTCGGCCCGCTGTCGGCCGAAACGCAAAGCGCACTGCGGGCGATGCCGGACGACCGCCTGAAGCAACTCGCGGTCGCCGTCCCGAGGGCGAAGGCGCTGACCGACCTCGGCCTGTAGCTCACCGCCGGCACAGGCGGTCGGCCAGTTGCTCGATCAGGATTTCGAGCTGCACCCGGCGGTCGATGAGGCGATCCGCTTCGGTACACGCTTCCATCGCCTCCGCGATCCGCTCCGCCCCGACTGCCGCCCACTGCTTCACCGCCTCCCGCTCCGTCCGCTCGCCGTCCGGGATCGCCCCGCCGAGGGCCACCCGCAGCGCCGCCCGCAGCACGTCCAGCAGCAGCCCCGCCACCGCCGACGCCCGCTCCCGCTTCGGCCCGCTCTCCTTGCCGGCGTCGGCCACGAACTCGTTCACCAGCTTGGCCAGTGCGAAGGCGTCCGGCTTGGCGACGCTGAACGTGTTCAGCAGGGCGCGGCGGAAGTCGGCCACGGTGGCGTCGGCGAGAGCCAGCGCCCGCCCGACGGCCCCGCCGCTCAGTCGCACGAGGCGTTCCAAATCCGCCGGGTCGGTGATTCCCTGGTCGATCAGCACCAGCTTCAGGTCGGCCGACGACAGCGGGTTGAACCGCACCACCTGACACCGCGACAGGATGGTCGGCAACTGCGTGTCCGTGCCCGTGGCGAGCAGCACCAGCACCGACCCCTGCGGCGGCTCTTCGAGCGACTTGAGCAGGCAGTTGGCGGCCTCTTCGTTCAGCAGGTCGGCTTCGTCCAGCACGCACACCCGCCCCTTGCCCCGCACCGGCCGGAGCGCCAGGTTGCCCACGACGTTCTGTGCCACCTCGACGGTGAACTCCAGCTTGTCGTCCAGCCGGCCGAACACGACGAAGTCGGGGTGCGTCTCGGCGGCCACCTGCGCGCACGCCGGGCAGTGGTCGCACGGGGTGAACTCGGCCGGCGGCGCCTCACACAGCACCGCCTTGGCGAATTCGGTGGCGAACCGCCGCTTGCCCACCCCCGCCGGGCCGACGAACAGGTAGGCGTGACCCAGCCGCCCGCGGTGGTACGCGGCGAGCAGTTGCTGGCGGGCGGCGTCGTGCCCGCGAACGTCGGTCCAGGCCATGCGAACCTCGTTCCCACGCTCCGCGTGGGAATGCCAACGGGGGCGCTCCGCGTCCGTGATGATTCCGACGCAGAGCGTCGGTTGTCGCGTCCCCACGCGGAGCGTGGGAACGAGTTACCCCAAGAAGTCCCGCACCTGAGCGAACACCGCCTCGTGAACCTGCTCGGCCGTCCCGCTCGCGTCGATCACCCGCATCGTGTCCGGCCAGTTCTGCACTTCAAACAGGAAGCCGTCGCGCACCCGCTGGAAGTACCAGTCCCCGCGGCTCTCCACGCGATCCGTGGCCGTCGCCTTCCGCCGCGTGCGGGCCACCTCCACCGGCAAATCCAGCACCAGTGTCAGGTCGGGTTCCAGCCCGCCGGTGCTGAACCGCCCGACCGTCCACAGGTCGGACGGATCCAACCCGCCGGCGTGCCCCTGGTACACCACGTTCGCCAGCAGGAAGCGATCCGAGATGACGACCTCGCCGCGAGCCAACGCCGGGCGGATCACCCGCTCGACCAACTCCGCACGGCTGGCCATGAACATGAGCGACTCGGCCCTCATGCTCATCTGCGTCTGCCGGCCGTACAGCAGGATTTCCCGCAGGCGTGCCCCCAGGTCGGTGCCGCCGGGGTCGGTGCAGGTGGTGACGGTGTGGCCGAGCTTTCGCAGGCGGTCGGCGAGCAACCCGAGTTGGGTCGATTTGCCGGTGCCGTCGATGCCATCGAGGGAGATGAACGCGGGTCGGTCGGGGGGCGACATGACGGTTCTCGGCTGTTGTCGCCGGGGTCTGCGACCCCGGTCCGACCGGCCTCACAGAGGCCGGCTACAGTTCTGAAACGGTGCCCAGAATTTGGCCTGGGTGCAGTGTATCCGCCGGGCGGGCGAACTGCTCGCTCAGCGTACCGCTGACGGGGGCGGGCAGATCGACCACCGCCCCGCGAATCCGCACCTCCGCCACCCGCTCGCCTTCGAGAACACGCTCGCCGACGCCCACGTGCCACAGCCCGAACGTGACGGGGTGCGAACCGAGATCGGGCAGGGCGATGGGGTTCATGGCGCGCTCGCGGCTCGTTTGGGACTCACTTGCCGTCGCCCTTTTGCAACTTCCACTGCTCGTCGAAGAAGCCCGCCCGGACGATCTTGCCGGGGTAGCGGCTGTTCGGCGGGGTGGTGATGTCGATGACGGCGTAGTCGGGCAGCACCGGCACCTGTCGGGCGTTGTTCAGGTAGGCGTACTCGCGGTAGGTGAAGCCGGAATTCAGCACGACGTACTTCGTCGGGTTGAGCGGGTTCGGGTAGATGAGCGCCGTCACAGTCGTGTCGCCGAACTCCTTGAGCGGCAGCTTGTCGGCGATCTTCGCCAGGATGGCGTTCGACTTCGGGTCGCCCCACAGGATCAGGTTGCTGTTCTTGATGTCGTCGTCGGTCACGTCCTTGTCGTCCTTGATCGGGGCGTCCCCGCGGAACTGCTGCCGCCAGTGCTTCACGGCGTGCGTCATCTCGGCGTCAGCCCACTTCCCAATCGCCTCGTTCATCGGCTTGCCCGTCGGCCGCACCATGACGAACGAGTCCATGAAGGCGTCGTCGATAGGGCCTTGCAGGCCCGGCTCCTTGACCACTTCCTTCACGGCGTTCGGCTCCTTCGCCCCCACCTGCCACTTGCCGTTCACCTTCCGCGGGGTGAGGATGTTGATGGCGCTGGCCTCTTTCGGCGGGTCGCCCTGCCAGAGTGCCGTGCCGTCCACCACCACCCGCTTCACCCCAAGCGGCGCCAGATCCCGCACCGGGAAGGCGAGCGCGGTCACCCCGCTCGTCTTCACGTCGATGGTGCCGTCCTTCAGCGTGCCCGTCACCGTCGCCTTCTCCCAGTGCTTCTCCAGCCCGATCACGGCCACCCACCCGCAGCGGTTGTACCGCGTCGTGTAGGTGGTGAACCGCACCTCCGACGGCAGAGCCGGTTTGCCCTTCGCCACGATAGCGTCGATCTTCTCGTTCAACTCCTTCTTCGCTTCCGGCGTGTAGTTGTGTCCGGCCCCTTTGCCGATGATGTGCGGGAACTCCACCCCCGCCGCCTTCGCGTACTTCACCATGATGTCGGCGGCCTGCTTCTGCTTGTCGTTCTCGCCGCTGTAGGCCACCGTCGGCAGGTTGAACAGGTTGCCGGCGTACTCGGTGGCGTCGTACATCCGCCACAGTTTTTCTTCCCACCACTGCGGCTTCACCTGCTCGTTCTGGAAGCTGCCGAGGAACTCTTTCGTCTCGGCGAAGCCGCCGCCGGGGGCGGCGGCGCACCAGAGCGTCGGGAAGTGCGTGGCGTACTGCCAGCATGCCGCCCCGCCCATGCTGAACCCGCGGGCGACGATTCGGTCGTTGTCCACGCGGTAGTGCTTCCGCACGTGTTCCAACACTTCGAACGTGTCCACCTCGCCGGCGAACTTGTTGGCGTTGCTGAACCGGCCGAACGGGTGGACCACCAGTGCCCCGTCGGGGGTGAACTCGCCCTTGTTCTTCTGCCGGTCGGCGATGAACGTCAGTTCCACGCGGTCTTCAAACCGGCCGTGCCACCAGAAGTCGAGTCGGTGCGCGGTCTTACCGTTGAAGTCGTACTCGTCGGGCACCACGAGGCCGTAGGGCTGCACGCTGCCGTCGATCTTACTCTTGTAGCCCCGCACCACGGTGCCCTTAGCGGTGGTCCACGTCGGCTTGCCGGCGGCCAACTCCTTCGCCCGCGCCAGGCCCGTCTTCAGCAATTCCTTCGCCGCCGGCACGTCGTTCCGCTTCTTCGCCGTGTCCACGTACAACTCGTCGTACTCGAGCGCGTACCGCACCGCCTTCTCGTAGACCTGCACGTCCGGCAGCAGGTCCGCCAGTTCCCTCTTGCCCTTCACGGCGGTCTCGGCGTCGGCGACGGCCTGTTGAAGTTCCTTCAGCCCGGCGGTCAGTTCCTTCTTCGCGTCGTCGGCCAGCGGGGTGGCCTTCGGCGGGACGGGGCGGACGTTGTCGGGCAGGTTGTCGGCGGGGCCGTCGGCCAGCAGCGGGGCGACGACCGCGAAGAGGGCGAGTAGGGTGATGCGGCGCATGGTGTGCCTCGGGTGTGGTCCGCTGAGTGTATTCGGGCGGGGCGGGCCGAAGAAGGGTGTGGGAACGCGAACGAGCCGGGCGACACGGGTCGCCCGGCTCGATTGAAGTCGTGGTTCAGTAGCCCACACACGCCCCAGACTTGTTAGCCCGA
>JANNVG010000113.1:0-12340 GCA_031414395.1 Fimbriiglobus sp. | reverse complement strand
CCTCGGCCTTGTCCAGGTCGCCCTTGGCCAGCGCGTCGTTCAGCTTGTCGGCACCGCCTTCGCCGAAGTCGTCGTCTTTGGTCAGCTTGTCGAGTTGGTTCAACTTCTCGGCCAGTTGCTTGAGTTCTTGCTCCTTCTCCTTCGTGAACTTCTCCGCCTTCTCTTCCAGCTTGGTCAGCTCGGCGGCCTTCTCGGTCGCCTTCTCTTTCGAGATGTCGTCGTAGGGGTCTTTGTCGGAGTTGCCTTTCAGGTCTTTCAGCTCCTTCTCCAACTCGGCCAGCATCGGATCCCGATCCTTCCGCTTGGCCAAATCGTCGAGCGCCTTCTCCCGCTTCTGCTCGGCTTCGGTCTTCTTCGCCGCGGTGGCGCTCTGGTCGGCCGGGGTGGTGCCGATGCCGTCCTTCTTCGCTTCGGGAGTGCCGGTGAAGTTGATCGGGCTGGGGTTCCACCACAGCACCACGGCCACGAGCGCCAGCACGAACACCGGGGCCAGCGCCGCCGTCCACCGCGGCCTCACCGGGAACCGCTCGCCCACGTGCAGCTTCTTCACCTTCGCCTCGGCGTCGGCGGCGACCGCTTTCCCGGCCGGCGTGTCGTGCAGGTCGGGCGTCAGCGACAGGGCCGTCGTGACCCGCTCGCGGAGGTCGAACCGGCTGTCCACTTCCAGCGCCGCCTGCTGCCGTGTCGGGGCCTTCTTCACCGTCTGCCAGATGGCCATGCCGAGGCCGATCACGCTCAGACCGGCGAGGACCGACCAGCGGAGCCAGACCGGGGCCGCCTCGATGAGCAGCGGTTGAACGAAGAACCAGGCGAGGGCGATCCCCGTGGACACGCCCAACCAGAGTGTCAGGTTGTTCAGAAGCGACTGCCCGACCAGCCGGCGGAGGGCGGTGTGAACGGAGCGATCGACGAGCGACAGTTGGGCGGGCATGAGAATGCGTCCCCGGAGGTTGCGGGTATTCTACCAGACGTTCCACCGCCGCGGGAGGGCGAGTGTAACAGAACCGAATCTAACCACAGAGGCACAGAGACACAGAGAAGACAGGAGGGAGTGTCCCGAACTGAACTGTCCTGTCTTCTCTGTGTCTCTGTGCCTCTGTGGTTAGTTCTCATTTCAACAGAGCCGCCACCAAGTCTTCCGCCTTCACCGGCTGCTTGCCGTCGGCGTTCACCACCGTCACGCCCTTGTCGCCGCACAGTTTCACGAAGGCGTCCAGCCCGCCGTACTTGAGTGCCCCCGGCAGCATCATCGGGTCGTCGGTTTTCGTGATCTTGGCGAAGTCGAACCCGTTGCGGTCGGCGGCCAGCTTCGACACCACATCACCCGCGAGTGCTTTGGTGAGGATCGCCAGCGGCCCGAACTCGCCGACGCCGACGACCGCGATCTGCTCGGCCATGAGCATCCCGTGCGCGAACGCGACGGTGGTGAGGACGTCGTGAACGCGGTGGGCGAGCAGCCCGCGGTTATACCCGTAGGTGAACCCGGAGTACGTCTTGTTCACTTGGAAGCCGTTGGCGATGGTCAGTTCGCCCACGCCCAGCACGTCGGGGGCGAGGACGGCATACCCGGCATCGAGGAGCAATTGCACCTCGGCCGTCGGCTTGCCGTCCTTGAAGAGCGACGCTTTGCCGTCCGGGTGGACCCACACCACCGCTTTCTTGCCGTCGAACTTCTGGCCGAACAGCCCGGCGTGCGGCACGGCGTCGGCCTCGTCCTTGCGACCCAGGACAGCGAGGTGAAGGGCCCACCCGTCGCCTTTGGTCTCGTCCGGCCCCTTCCGCACGGCCACTTCCTTCGGCAACTCGTCGCACACCATCGCCCGCAGTGCTTTTCGCACGTCGTCCGGCTTCATGCCCTTCGTCGCCTTCTCGTCGGCCGCGGTCATCGACTTCCGCAACTCCGGCGTCTTCAGTTCGTCCTTCGGCCGCGGGTGCTTGTCGTCGAACACGCTCAGTTCCTTGACCGGCACCGGCACGAACGGCGTCTCGGCGTACTCCTCCTCGATCCCCTTCAGGTGCTTGCGGAACCAGCCGTACATGTACTCGCGGCTCGGCCGGCCGTAGTTGTGCGGCAACTTCCACATCTTCGCGCTCACGTTCTCTTCCGCCCCCAGCAGCTTGTACAGTGTCTTCAACTCCGGGTAGCCCTTCGTCATGATCTCTTTGGTCCAGTCGTCGGCGCTCGGCAGGGCTTGCGGGCGTGGGGCGAACAGGCCGGCCAGTTCGATGTTGCCGGTGCCCACCCGGAGGAGCGAGCAGTTCTCGCACACGCACCCGCCTTGCATCCCCGTGCTCACCATCACCGCGGGCACGGCTGCTTTCACGCGGTCGTCGATGGCCGCCAGCAGGAACGTCTGCGTACCTCCGCCGCTCGCCCCAGTGATGCCGATCTTCGTTTCGTCCACGTCGTTCAACCCGCACACGAAATCGACCGCCCGCACGCTGTTGAGCGTCTGAAGCCCCATCAGCGAGTGCAGCCGCAGTTCGCCTTCGGCGTCGGCGAAGCCGTCCGCCGCCGGTACGCCACTGCGGGCGACGTGACCCACCGCCGTGCTGTCGGCGTAGCCCACCATGTCGTACTGGAAGACCACGAACCCGAGCTTGGCGAGCGTGGCCGGGATCGCCTGCATGAAGAGCTTCGCCCGCTCCACGTCCGGCTCCTCCCCGCGGGCCACCATCGCCTTCGCCGTCGCTTCGCTCTCCTCCTGGAACCGCCCACTCTTCCAGTGCCCGTGCGCGAACAGGATCGCCGGGTACTTGCCCGCACTCTCGCTGCCCGGCTTCACCTTGACGACCACCGCCGCGGGCCGGTACAGGTTGCCGCACACATAGTGCCCCGGCGTGCTGGCGAAGTACACCTTCTCGATGCTGTACCCGTCGCGTTCGATCTTGCCGTGAACGACCGCGTTCAGCGGCGTCTTCTCCGGCATCGGCCACAGGCCGGTGGCCACCATCACCTGCTCGCGGACCCGCTCGCGGCGGGCGGCCCACTCCTCTTTCGTTTTCGGCGGGGTGAACGGGAAGTAGTCGTTGAGGGTCTTGTTCGCACCGAGGCGGGCGTCGGTCGGCTTCTTGCCGTCGGTGAACAGCTTGGTGGGGTCTTTGGCGTCGGCGGCCAGGAGGGTCGGGCAGGTGCAGACGGGAACGAGGGCGGCACCGGCGGCGAGGAGCATGTCGCGGCGGGAGAGCATGGGAGAGGCTCCGACCGGGGGAGGGGGATTGGGATAGGGTACGAAGACCTCACCCCCCGTCCCCTGGAACCGGGAACGCAGTGACCGGGTGAGGCACTGCACACCCGGTCACTGCGTTCCCGGTTCTAACCCGGTCACTGCGTTCCCGGTTCCAGGGTCAGCACCGGCGGACTCACGTCGCGCCGTTCGCCCGGCACGCCCCCCGAACCCGCACTACTCTCCGTCCGTCCGTTCCACTAAAATTCCGCGACCGCTCCTTCAACCAGGATTCCGCCGATGAACGCCGACCTCCGCCGCCGAGCCGAAGAGCTCGCCGCCCGCCTGGCCACTCTCCGGGGGTCTCTTTGACGTCCGCGGTAAGCAGGCCGCCCGCGGCGAACTGGACGCCAAGCAGACCGCCCCGACGTTCTGGGACAACCCCGAGACCGCCCAGGGCGTCATCAAGAAAGTGAAGGTGCTGAACACCCTCCTCAAGCCGTTCGAGGAACTGGACAAGGCCCGCGAGGACATCGCGGCCATGTGCGAGTTCGCCGAGGAGGACGCCAGCTTCGAGGCCGAGATCGTGCCGGCACTGGACTCGGCCGAGCAGAAGCTCGACGACTTCGAGCGGACGGCCATGATGAGCGGCAAGCACGACGGGGCGAACGCGCTCGTGCGGCTGCAAGCGGGGCAGGGGGGTACGGATGCGTGCGACTGGGCCGAGCGGCTGCGGCGGATGTACACCATGTGGGCGAAGCGGCACGGCATGGCGGTCGAGGAGATCGACGAGGTGGGGAACATGGAGGCCGGCGTGCAGAGCTGCGAGTTCCGCATCAGCGGCGAGTACGCCTACGGCTACTTGCAGGCGGAGATCGGCGCGCACCGGTTCGTGAGGATCAGCCCGTTCGGCGACGGCGGCACGCGGCAGACCAGCTTCGTCGCCGTCGACGTGATGCCCGAGATCGACGACACCATCGAGATCGTCATCAAGGACACCGACCTGCGGAAGGACACGTTCACGTCCGGCGGCCCCGGCGGGCAGCACCAGAACAAGACGCAATCCGGCGTGCGGCTGACGCACCTGCCCACCGGCATCGCCGCCGAGAGCCGCACGGAGCGGAGCCAGCACAAGAACAACGACATTTGCATCCAGAAACTGAAGGCCCGCCTGTACCAGATCGAGGAGCAGAAGCGACTGGGCGAACTGGCCAACAAGTACGACTCCAAGGGAGAGATCAGCTTCGGCAACCAGATCCGCAGCTACGTGATGCAGCCGTACACCCTGGTGAGGGACGAGCGGGACGGCATCGAGCGGAAGTCGCCGGCGGTGAACGAGGTGCTCGACGGCGGGCCGGAACTGGACGAGTTCATGTTCGCGTACCTGCGGTGGAAGACGGCCAAGGCGAACAAGACGGCTCAGAAGTAAGCAGGGTTCACCGCCGAGGGCACATGAGGGCACGAGAGGAAGGCGGGGAGGGATGAAACATGATCTCACGCAGAGCCGCAGAGAGAAACAAGGGGAGTGACAACAGCATCTGAATGATCTCCCGTCTTCTCTGCGTCTCTGCGACTCTGCGTGAGACTCTCTTGATCCCTCTCGTGCCCTCATGTGCCCTCGGCGGTGAATCATGTCTTCTCACCAAATCCACCTGCCGGACCTCGCGGCCACCGAAGCCCTCGGCCGGCGGTTGGGTCCGCTGCTCTTCCCCGGCGCGGTGGTCGCGCTCGTCGGCCCGCTCGGCGCGGGCAAGACGCACTTCACGCGGGCGGTCGCCGAAGGGCTGGGCGTGCGGAATGCGGCAGCCGTCACCAGCCCGACGTTCACGCTCATCCACGAGTACCCGGCCCGCCTGCCCGTCTACCACTTCGACACCTACCGCCTGAACTCCCCCGCCGAGTTCGTCGCACTCGGCACGGACGAATACTTCTTCGGCGACGGCGTGTGCCTCGTCGAGTGGGCCGACCGCGTGACGGAGGTGCTGCCGGCCGAGCGGTTGGCACTGCGGTTCGAGGTGCTCTCGCCCACCGCGCGGCGGTTGCAAGTGATCCCGCACGGCGTGCGGCACACCGCCCTCGCCGCGGCGTGGCTGGGCGAGTGGCCCCACGTGTCCGATGAAAAGTGAGCCGACACTTGAAGGAATCGTGAATTTTTGACATCCGGCTGTCAGTGGCCGGGCTTCGGTCGGTTGTGCCGAAGAGTCTGCGTTTTCAGCCTTTTTCACAGTATCCGTCACCCGCCCGCGCGGGTCATCGCTCGTCGTGTGGGCGGCGGGGCGAGCGAAATCGCTTGACTGCGTAAATCCCCCACCTTTACATTTTGACTAGGCGCTGTTGCGAGCGTGGACGACGGCTTACGGCCGAACGCACTCGGGGATCGAGCGCGGCCCGCTCGCAGGACGCCCCTCACCGGACGCCCCGTTTGTGACGTGGGAGTCCGAAAGGTTAGCCGGCCATGCTCGTGCTGTCCAGGAAAAAGAACGAGTCGATTGTCATCAACAACGACATCGTCATCACGGTGATCGAGATCCGCGGGGACAAGGTGCGGTTGGGCATCGTCGCCCCGAAGGACGTGCCCGTCCACCGCGAGGAGGTGTACGTGGCCATCCACGGCAGCGCGCCGCCGGTCGCCCAGCCGCACACCACCACCGGCTGACCCGCCGGCCCCGCCGGTCGCATTTCGCGCCGGTGCGCCCCCGACAGGGCGTGCCGCCGATACACTTCCGCCTATGAGCCAGAAAACCATCGCCGTGGTCGGCGCGTCCGCCGACCGCCGCAAGTTCGGCAACAAGTGCGTCCGCGCGTTCGCCTCCGCCGGCTGGACGGTGTACCCCGTTCACCCGACGGAAACGAGCGTGGAAGGGCTGCCGGTGTTCCGCAGCGTGGCCGACGTGCCGGCCGAGCGGCTGGACGTGGTGAGCGTGTACCTGAACCCGAAGGTGGGGCTGACGGCGCTGCCGACGTTCGCGGCCAAGTCGGTGGGCGAAGTGTGGTTCAACCCAGGTGCCGAGTCGAGCGAGATCATGACGCAGGCGAAGGAACTCGGGCTGCACGCGATCGCCGCGTGCAGCATCGTCGGGTACGGGATGAGTCCGCACACGTTTGCGGACGAGTGAGCACGCCAGTGGAACCGGGAACGCAGTGACCGGGTAGGATGATGTAACCCGGTCACTGCGTCCCGGTTCCAGCAGACGGTCAGAACTTCAACTGCACTTCCCCGCCGTTCACGTCGATCTGTCGATCCAGCGATCCCTGCCGGTACGGCTCCGGGAACGCTTCGAGCGCCTTCTCGGTGGCAGCACCTTTGCCCGGCGTCAGGTAGTAGCTGTACTTCCCCTTCATCATCTGTCCGGAGAAGGACCCGTCGGCGGCGAGCGGGAAGCTGGCCTGCCGCGCCTTCCCGCCGGTCGCCTGGAATGCGATGTTGTACCCGGCCACGGACTTGCCGGCCGGGGCGGGCACCTTGCCGGTCACTTGCACCTCTTCCCCCGGATCGGGCACGGTCGGCCCACACCCGGTGAGGGCGACGGCCGCGGCGACGACCACGAGCAGCAACGAACGACGGGTGAACACGGTCAACCCTCTGGGGTGGTTGGGAAACGGACCCGGCCGGCGAGACACTCGCCGGCCGGCTGGCAGTGGGCACTGCGGGTCAGTCGATGCTGAACACTTGGCCGTCGGCGGCGGCGGCCAGCCACTTGAGGGTGATGGCCGGGATGCTGTCGCGGAGGAACCGCACGCTGCCGTCGCCCATCGCGCAGTTCACCCCGCCGGTGTGGAAGCTGAACGGCTCGTCGTTCGGCCCGCAGTTGTTGTTCGCCCAGCGACACTCGGCCGGCCCGCCGACCGGGGTGGCGTACTGGTTGATCTTCGCCTGTCGGCTGCCCGGCGACAGGGCGTTGCTCGGACCGGACAGCCCGTTGGCGCCCGAGTCCGGATCGGCCCAGGCGAACATGCGACGGCCGCCGGCGCTGCCCCCGCTCCACGCCACCGGGTCGGCGGCGATGGGCGACGGGCGGCTGGACAGGCTGGCGAAGGTGCCGGCGGCCGGGTGGGCGCGGCCGGCGTCTTCAATGCAAAGGATGGTCTGGCTGCTGCCGTCGGTGCAGCCGATGACGGTGCTACCACCGGCCGCGTTGCTACCGCAAGTGAGGATACCGTTCCGGCCCTGTTGGGCACGGCGGGCCGAGCTGAACGGCCGCTCGCCGACCGGGCTGTCGGCTCCGGCGGTCAGACCGTCTTCGATGTCCGTCGAACCGATGAACATGTAGTCCCACGCGCCGTACAGCAGGGTGTCGCCCCGCTCGGCGGCGACCGGCGTGCTCGGACACACGTAGGTCTTGATCTTCGACTTGGCCGCGGCGTTAGTGTTCGGGTAAGCCGGGTCGTTGTACACCGCCCCGCGGGCGGCCGGATGGATGACCGCCCCGTTCATGCCGTTGTACGCCGCGAACCCGCCCAACTGCTGGTCCATCAGGCGGAACACGTTCTCTTGCTCGATGTACGGCAACAGCAGGGTGGGGGTGGACTGGCTCATGTACGTCGTCGTGCCGGTGCCGGTGCTGTCGCACTGGCCGGGGTGCGGCAGCACGCCGTAGGCGCTTTCGTAGTTGTGGCAGGCGAGGCCCATCTGCTTCAGGTTGTTGCTGCACTGCATCCGGGCGGCAGCCTCCCGCACCTTCTGGACTGCCGGCAACAGGAGACCGATGAGGATGGCGATAATGGCGATCACCACCAGCAGCTCGATCAGCGTAAACCCAGCCCGAACCGGACGCATCTTCACGGGGAAACCTCGTGTCGTGGGAACCAACGGACACCCACGGCACGCCGCACGGCGGTTGGGTGGTACAAGGAATTTACACATCCGCCGGTCGGTCGAAGTGAAGATTGGGAGTAGCTTGAGTGATGGTTTGACGAGCCGGCTCCGCCCACACGTGTGTCGGGCGCCGGCTTTCACGACATGTGCGAAATGGGCTGAAATGCTAGGCGAAACAGTGACACCTCGCCGACACGGCCGACTGCCCTCCGCCCGCACAATTGCGCCATTGAACACCGGTGACCCCTCGGCCGACGGTCCGTCGTCGGACAAGGGCCACCGCACTCCGTCAGTTCAGACTGGGCACGGGGATGGGGCGGCTGGTCACCAGCACCGGCGTGCCGCACACCTCGCGGATCATCTCGTCGAACGCGCGGTCGTAACCCCTCAACTCCCCGGCCGCCCGCTCCATCACTAGCCGGAACGCCTCCCCCCGCAGTTCCGGCTCCTGGCGGGCGAGCAGCTGGCCCAGCCACCCGCCAAACTCAAGGAACGTGTTCTTCTCTCGTTCGGTCATCGGATGCCCCCTCGGTATGGTGTGAGACCATGTTGCATTAATGTCTTGCTGTAGCCGGGGTCTGTGACCCCGGTCCGACCGGCCTCACAGAGGCCGGCTACAGTAACAGATCACTGCCACCTGGTATGAGTGGGACGACACCGGCCCTCGGGCGTGGTGTCAGTTCGGCCCGTGCCGTCGTTGTCCCACCGGTGTGCGGTCGGCCTGGATTTCGTGTTGGGGCGCCGGAGCGTCCGACCTCACACGATGAAGGGGAGTGTGCGAGCCGTCCGCGGGCGCACGACCCTCCGCACTTGGTACTGCCCCGTCGCACTCACCCGCGCTCATGCACACATGGCGTCGGGGAGGGGAACTCTGACGGATTCCGACCCGAATCGGCGCGTCGCGTTGCTTCGTCCGGGTGTGACCAACGACAGCCCGCGCGACCGTCGCCACACCCGCAGGCCGACGATATCCCCCGCACCCTCGCTCGGCCGGCAACAGCAGGCCGAGCGGGATGGCGAGAATGGCGATCACGACCAGCAGTTCGATCAGCGTGAACCCCGAACAGCCGCTTCACCGGAATGGCAATGGGGACGGAGGAATCAATACGCTCGGCACAACTGGCAGCATAGGAACCTTACCCAGCAGAAGCGGGCGCCGAGTGAAGTTTGGGAGTGGGTTGCGCGGTGATCCTGCGTGGAAAATCTGTGGCCGGACTTCGCCGGAGCGGTTCGTGCGGAGGCGTGTGGCAGGTAACACAAAACCCCCGGCGGGTGCAGGCCACTGGCCGACCCACCGGGGGAGTCTCAATAACCGGCTTCCGACTACCACTGCACCCGCCACATGCCGCCGCCGTGACAAGTGCCGCAGTGCTAGAGCGTCTTCCAGTCGGTCCGCCCGTCTTCCAGGTGAGCAATCCCCTTCTTCGCCTGGTCCGCCTTGTTCGCCGACTGCCAACTGCGGTGACGGCACCCGCTCACCTGCACCACGTTGTCTCGCCCGCCGCCCGACGACACCTTCTTGTAGAACCGCACTTCGTCCTTCTTCGGCGGTTTCGGTTTCGGGATCGGCGGGGGTGTGAGTGGTGTCCATTCCCGCACGCCCGCTGTCCCCCGTCGCCGTTCACTCGCACCGACTGCACTGCCGACGTTCCCGACGAGTGCCACCGGCTTGGCCGGCTTCAGCACTTTCTTCAGCGCCTTCGACTTGGCCATGATGTGCTCCTGTGGTGGATCGTGTGGCATCGACAGCACCATTCCCGTGCGGCAATCTACCTGTGCATTCGGGCGAGCGCGTGCCGCATTTCCGACAACTGATCGGCTTCGGTCGTCGATCGTGGAACGGTCAATGGCCGGGAGAGAAGCGGCAAAATGTCAGCGAGGAACGGTTCGAGTCCGCGGGAGAGAAGCTCAAACCAACTGTAGCGTAACCGACACCACCCGCGAGTCAAGCAACCGTGTGGCGAAAACTCCGATGGCGTGAGGGCCATTCCGAGTTTCCATCCGGGCGAACGGCGCGACGTGAGTCCGCCGGTATTCTTTGGCATGTGCAGCACCGGCGGACTCACTTCGCGCCTTTCGCCTGCGACCCGATTCACCGCATACGGAACCTCGGAATGGCCCGGAAGGCGTGCGGGGGCAGCTCGCGCATTCGGCGAACGGTTGTCCTGCGTCTCCCGCGCCGCACCGCAGATCGTGTAAAATGGTTCCACCCGAAGGAAGCGTGCCATGTCCACAGTCCCCGAAGCTGTCCCGCCCGAGGTCGAGTCGCACCGCAAGCCGCCGTTCCTGCGGCGGGTGCGGATCCGCAACTTCAAGAGCATCAAGTTCTGCGACGTGACGCTCGAACCGCTTACGGTGCTGGTCGGCCGCAACGGCAGCGGCAAGAGCAACTTCGTGGAAGCGCTGGCCTTCCTGCGGGATGTGGTGACGTGGGGCACGGAGAAAGCCGTGACGCTTCACGGCGGGCCAACGGTGTCTTTCAGGATGGATCAGGAGCCGGTCGAGATCGAGGTAGAGTACGAGGGGTATGTAGATAATGGAACCGAATTAACGCGTGAAGCCACACTCCGCTATTCAGTCGAACTGGTCGGTGTTCGTAGACGCCCCAGAGTCCATGCGGAACGGTTCACCGATATCACTCCAGGGCGAGAGGACGGAATCTCTGAGAGCGACAGTGGTAGAGATGAGGGTGATCCGGACACACTACGACCCCAACTCATCGGCTTGTATGAGGCTGGAGGTCTGACTTCGATACAGGAGTACGCTTTCGACCTTCGCGAACTCCGACGCCCCCAGGCGTCTGACACTTCATCCGTCCTCGCCCCTGACGGGGCGAACCTCGCATCCATTTTCCACCGCATTCAGCTACTGAACGATAACGGCTGGACGCGGGATCGCATTCAGCAATACCTCTCGATAATCGTAGGCGAGGTGCGGTCGGTCGAAGCGGTACGAGTCGCCGACTTCGATGCCCTCAAGTTCCACCTGTCCAATGGGGAGACACCGTTCAGTCTTTACGCCGCTAGTATGTCCGACGGCACGTTGCGGGTGCTGGCAACGCTCGTCGCCGCTTTCCAAACCGATTCCTTCTTCGGCGCTCCCTCCCTCGTCGCCGTTGAGGAGCCGGAAACGTCGCTGCATCCGGCGGCGATGCACGCACTGGTCGATGCTCTCGACGAAGCCACTGGCCGCACGCAAATCCTACTCACGACTCACAGCGCCGAACTGCTCGACAACCCGACCATCCGGCCAGAGAACGTGCGGGTGGTGGAGATGGTGAACGGCGAGACCGTTATTACCCCCGTGGACGACGCGAGTGTCGAGATCGTGAAGCGCGGCCTGAACACGCTCGGCGGGCTTGAAAGGGACGACCTCCTCCAACTGAATTTCAAAGCTCTCCGAGAGCGGGAAGCCCAGTTGGAGAAGCCGCAATGAGCGTGTTCGTCGCCCCCATCGTCGAAGGACAGACCGAGCAACATGGCGGCGTCCGCGAGTTGATCCTGCGCATCTGGTACGACCACTTGGGGCAATCCGAGCATCTGGAGGTGTTGCGGGCGTCCCGCGGTCAGCGTGCCGTGTTGGGCGACCCTTCACGACCCGCCGACATCGTTGCGAAGGTTCATGAAGCCTACCTCCGCCTCCGGAGTGCGATTGCCAATGCCGCGTCCGGAGGGCGGGGGGTGGTCCTGCTCGTTCTGGACGCCGACAACGACTGCCCGAAATCCCTCGCTCCGGCGCTGCTCGCCACCGCTCAGCAGCACTGCCCGCATCTCGGCCCCTTCACCTGCGTCCTCGCCGTGCGAGAGTTCGAGAACTGGTTGGTTGCTGGGGCGGCTGGGTTTCGTGGGCGAACTGATCTGGATCTGCCCGACCCGCTGACACTGCCGACTGATCCTGAAGCCTTCGCGGGAGCGTCGTGGCTGTCCAAACAACGCCAACTTGTGGGTCGTGGGAAGTCCTACAAGAAGACGGCCGACGCCGTTCGGTTCATCCACGCGATGGACCTCACCGAGGCGCATCGCAACTCGCGCTCGTTCCGCAAGTTGTGCCGCGAGATGGAGAAGCTGGTTCCACAGCCCACGGCATCGTCGCCCGATCCCGCGGCCGACACTCAGACATAGTTTCTTCCGGACCAGCGACGATGGTTCCGGAGAGGGGTGTGGGTGTCGGCCGGAACCAATGAGAGAAGGCTCACGCCGCCGGGTGCAGGTCCAGCCGAAACGTTTGTGCCACGGCCGCGTTCGTCACCCTCCCGGCCTTCACGTTGACGCCGGCCAGCAGCCCGGCGTTCTCGCCAATCGCCCGGTCCACGCCCTTGTTCGCCAACTGCGCCGCGTAGGGGAAGGTGGCGTTCGTG
>JANNVG010000112.1:0-3552 GCA_031414395.1 Fimbriiglobus sp. | reverse complement strand
CCGGCCCGGGTCCCTGGCCCGCGCGGCCGGGTTCACCCCGCCCGCCCCGGCCCCCCCCGTCGGCGGGGGTGACCCCGGCCGCTCTTGGTGTTACCCCCGGTCACTTGCCGGCTTTCAGTTCGCCGGGCAGGTTCGAGCGGGCGGGCGGGGCGAGCTTGTCCAGGTCGGCGATCGTCTCGCCGCCGGCGCGGGTGGCCATGGCGCGGAAGGCGGCCGGGTCGACGCCCTCCTTGATGGCCCGCACGCTGCCGTCGCCCATGAGCACCATGGTGCCGCGAGAGCCGTCGCCCTTCTTCACCATGAACGGGCGGGCCGGGTCATTCCCCTTGTCGTTCACCCCCTGCAGGGTGGCGCCGCCGCCGGCCATCCACGGCCGCTGGTAGGTGGGCGGCACCTGGATCAGGTAGATGGTGTTGCTCAGCCCGTCCGTCACGTCCTCCGGCTTGGAGGCGAAGTCGTACCCGGTCATGCCCGCCTTCTTGGCGTCGTCCGGGTTTTTCGGGTTCAGGCGGGCGGCGTCCATGCCCACGCCGGCCACGCCGACGAAGTTGGTGGCGCCCACGCTGCGGCCGTCGGGGATGAGTTCGCTGGTCGCCCGCCACGCGGTTTGCGGGTAGTCGGGCACCAACAGTTCGGGGATCCACGTCTCGGCCAGTTCCAGGTTGGGCTTCTGATACCACGCCTGGTCGCGGTCGATGTTGCGGTGCAGGCCGCCCTTGTTGTCCATGTACTTGGTCAGTTCGGCGAAGAAACTGCACCGCTGCTCGGGCTGGTAGGGCAGGCCGGCGGTGGTGCCGGGCAGCTTGCGGTCGTCGCTGCGGGCGGCGCGGGCGAGCGCCCCCTGCGGCAGGGTGGCCTCTTTGCCGAACGCCTCGGCGGTGACGCCGCCGGCCGGCTTGCCGTCCTTCGGCTTGGCGGCGAGCGCGAACAGCCCGGCCTCGCCCGAGTACATGCCCATCTTGCCCCGCACCACCGCCCCGTGGCGGGCGAAGATCGGCTCGACGGCGGTGGCGAACACGTCCTCCTTCCAGTTGAACTCGCCGGTCAGGGTGACGACCGCCCCGTCGCGGGACACGCCGATGACGTTTCCGCCGGGCTGAGCCGGCTGGGTGCCCGGCCCGCTGCCGTCACCGCCGGGGTATCCGGGGCCACCGGGGCCGGGGTATCCGGGGCCACCGGGGCCGCCCGGCGGTTGTTGACTGGGGCCTTCCTGTGCCCCCCGCCCGCCGCGCGGGCCTTGGGCGTTGTCGTCGCCCGACCCGCCTTGTTGCCGAGGGGCGCTCGCTTCCGACCCGCGACCGCCACCGCCTGGGCCACCCGGACTGCCGCGACCACCCGGACCGCCGGGCGAGGGGGGGGGGGCGAGCGGCGCGGCACCGCCGCCGCCGGGGCCGGGGTAGCCGGGGGAACCGCCGGGGCCGGGGTAGCCGGGGCCTTCGCCACCGGGGTAGCCGCCGCCGGGGTTGCTCGGGTTGCTGTTCGGGTCGTCCAGGTCGCGCACGACCACCGGCAGGAGCTTGGCCGGCAGTTGGGCGGCGAGGAGCAGCTTCAGGCCGGGGATCAGTTGCTGCTCGACCGAGGTCTTGGCGGCATCGGCCGAGGCGTACTCGATGTACCCGGCGAAGCTGCCCCGCTTCTCGGTCACGCGGGTGACGGCCACGCCGATCACCTTGAACTCGCGGAGGGCGGTGAGGGCGAGGAGCGTTTCCGGCTTGAGCAGCGTGCGGGGGTCGAGCAGGTTCACCTGGGCGGAGTTCACCCGCGTCACGTACACCGCCGCCGGCAGGTCCTTCTCTTCGTCTTCGAGCGCGTTCAGCGCCTTCTTCAGGTCTTTGGCCACGGTGAGGAAGGTGGGGTTGCCGGTGAGCGTCTTCCGCGGCTTGGGCGGGGCGGGGGAGGCCGGCCCGCCGGGGGTGTCCGGGCCGCCGGGCATGGGCTGGCCGCCCGCACCCATTGGCATGGGCGGACCGCCCGGGCGCGCTTCCGGACCGCCGGGCGACCCCGGCTGACCGCCGCCGTCCGCCGACGGGGCGGGCGGGGCCACTTCCACTTCCTTGTAAATGGTCTTGAATTCGGGGTAGCCGTTCTCTTTCAGGTCGCCCAGGTAGCGCTGCATCAGATCCCGCTCGGCCACGATGAGCGTGTTCGCGTCGTACAGGCAGACGGCGTAGGTGACGTCCTTCGCGGGGCCGGGGTCGGCGGTCGGGATGTCGAACCCAAGGAGCGGGCCGAGGATGGTGGTGACGCCGAGCGACTTCTCGGCGGCCGTCAGGAAGGCGTTGCGGTTGACCACCCGGTACTGCCACTTCTGGATGGTCTCGGCCGTGCTGGTGTCCATCTTCGGCTGGGCGAACAGCGCCTCGTCGAGGGCCGTCTTGGTGCGGAAGACGGCGAACGGGGCGCGGGCGGCGCCCACCTCCCCCTGCACCAGCTCGGTGATCTGGTCGGGGTGGAAGTTCATCGCCCGCTCGAACAGGTCGGTGGTCACCTTGTCGAACACCACGCCCCGCAGCGGGCGGGCGTCGCTCTCCAGGTCGTCCATGCGGGCGTGGAAGACGGCGGTCGTGTCGCCGGGCAGCAGGTTGGTGATGTCCACCCCGGTGCCGCGGGGCTTCTTCGGCTTCGGCTTCGGCGGGGTCGGCGCCGGGGTGGTGCCGGTGTTGCCGCCGCCGGGGGTCATCGGGTCGATGGCCCCGCCACCGGGGGTCATCGGGTCGCCGTCCGTGTTGCCGCCGCCGGGGGTGCCCGGCTGGGTCGGCGGGGTGCCGCCGCCGTCGCCGCCGTTGTTGATGGCGTTATTCTTCTGCTGTTGGATTTTGTTCTGCGCTTCCGTTTCCTTGTTGCTGTTCACCTTGCTGAAGATGAGGAAGGCGCCGAACGCCAGCCCGACCAGGGCGATCACCCCGACGACGGCGCCGACGATCACCTTCCCGTTGCCCCCGCCCTTCGCCTCTTTCTTCTTCTCCTTGCCGCCCTTGGTCTTGCCCTCCTTCTTCTCCTTGCCGCCCTTCGGGTCGCCTTTCGCGCCGTCGGCGAGGGCGGTGGCGGCCGACTTGCTCTTGCCCGGCTTGTCGGCCTTCGCCGGGGCCGCGGCCGGCGCCTCGCCCGCCGGGGCGGGGACGACGAACCGGAACTTGCACTTCGGGCATTCGATCTTCTTGCCCACCAGGGCCGCCTTGACCGCGACGCCGGCGTCGCAGCTCGGGCAGTTGGTGGTGAACCGTTCGGTGCTCGTGCTCATATGTGTCCCCGCCGGTCGAGAGTGGGTGTACGGGTGCGAGTGGTGTACGGGTGGCCACGGCCGGGCCGGGATGTCGCCGCGAG
This sequence comes from Fimbriiglobus sp., assembly GCA_031414395.1. GTDB lineage: Bacteria > Planctomycetota > Planctomycetia > Gemmatales > Gemmataceae > JALHQU01. Next base: position 228 of record JANNVG010000112.1, on the reverse strand, counting down.
AGTGATACGGAGTATCCTATCCGCGCGGTGGCAGGGGTGGCAAAGGCAATTTCCGCCGGAACCGCCGCCGGAGTCATTTAGTTCTGACGGGGCGGGCGGCGCGGGCGTTGGCCGGTTGTTACACAGGGGGCGAGATGAGACCTCACCCCCGGCCCCCTCTTCATGAATGGAGAGGGAGTGTTCAAGGGGGCCACGCGGTTGCTCTCTTCGCCGCGACCTCTGGGAGCG
>JANNVG010000111.1:0-1730 GCA_031414395.1 Fimbriiglobus sp. | reverse complement strand
CCGGGTTGACCCCGGCTGATCCGGTGCAGTCGGGGTCAACCCGGCCGCTCCTTGAACACCTGCACCCGCGGCCCTTGCGGGCCGGGTTCGCCAAGACACCCACCGCCCTTGCGGGCGGGGTTCGCCCCCAGAGGTTCCCATGAAACTCGGCTTCGTGTCCGCCATACTGCCCGACCTGTCGCTCGACGAGGTGTTCGCGGTCGCCGCCGCCGAGCGGTTCGCGTGCGTCGAACTCATGTGCTGGCCGCCGGGCAAGGCCGACCGCATGTACGCCGGCGTCACGCACGTCGATGTCACCACCTTCACCGACGCCGACGCCACCCGCGTCACGGCCCTGGCGCACAAACACGGCATCGAGATCTCCGGCCTCGGCTACTACCCGAACCCGCTCGACCCCGACCCGGAACACCGCGAGCGGGTGGTCGAACACTTGAAGAAGGTGATCCGCGCGGCGGCCCTGCTCGGCGTGCCGGTGGTGAACACGTTCATCGGCCGCGACCCGTCGCAATCGGTGTCGGCCAACCTCACCCTGATGCGGCACATCTGGGATCCGATCGTGGAACTGGCGACCGGCGCGGGCATCAAGATCGGCATCGAGCACTGCCCGATGCTGTTCAGCGACGACGAGTGGCCGGGCGGGAAGAACGTGGCCAGCACGCCGGAGGTGTGGCGGCACCTGTTCGACGTGTACCCGATCACCGCCCTCGGGCTGAACTTCGACCCGTCGCACCTGGTGTGGCAGTTCATCGATTGCGGGCGGGCGGTGCGGGAGTTCGGCCGGCGGATCGTTCACGTCCACGCGAAGGACGAGCGGCTGGACCGCGAGCGGCTGTATCAGGTGGGGGTGATGGGCCTGGGCTGGCACACGCCGAAACTGCCGGGCCTGGGCGACGTGAACTGGCCCGACTTCTTCGCCGCCCTGACGGACGTGGGCTACCGCGGCCCGGTGTGCATCGAGATGGAAGACAAGGGCTACGAGGGCAGCATGGACGACCGCAAACGCGGGCTACGCCAGAGCAAGCGGTTTTTGGAGCAGTACACGGGGTAATGAGGAGAGGTGATGGATGCGGTTCAACAGTTCGCAACCCTAGCCCGTGAATTCCGGGCCTGGGTACTACACGGGACCGACAACGGCCCGGATGCGGCCAGAACGGCACTCCGACACGTCACCCGGCTGTACACAGCAGCGCTCGAACTGCCGCACGGCAGCGTCGGGGATCGAGAAGACCCGGAAGTATCACCCGTGCCATCGTGGAATGAACTGCATCAGGCACTGAGGCAGCGCTTGCCACTCGGGTTCTACGGCGAAGTGTTCAACCCGCTGGTGGTGCCCATCGAAGAACCCGTAATCGGCGATGTGGCGGACGACCTCGCCGATATCTTCTCCGATCTTGAGAAAGGATTGCTGTGGTTCGAGGCGGGACACTCATCTGAAGCCGTTTGGGAATGGAGATTCGGTCTCGTTCACCATTGGGGAGATCACGCGACCGGAGCGATGCGGGCACTCCACTGGTGGCTGGTAACGGAACACCCGGATTTGTTGACAGGAACCACCCTGCCGCGGAGCGGCGACGGCCGGTAGCCAGGGGTGAAACCCCTGGAACCGATGCGAAAAGGGAACCCGCCCCGGCGGGGCGACGGGCGCCGGTTCAGCCGCCCCTCCGGGGCGAGATCTTACTCGATTCGGTAGCCAGGGGTTTCACCCCTGGCTACCGGCCGGGGGCGCGGCC
>JANNVG010000110.1:0-1624 GCA_031414395.1 Fimbriiglobus sp. | reverse complement strand
GCGAGATCTCTTCGCCGAACTCCCGCTCCTCCGTCACCTTGAACTCGGCCGACTGCTTGGCCGCCACATTCACGTCGAAGCGGAACAGCCCGGCCGTCTCTTCGACCGGCTTCGCCGTCTCGACCATCTTGAACTGCTGGTTGGTGCGGTTCGGGTGTTCGATGACCAGCACGCGGTCGGTATCGCTCTTGTTGCTGATCTTGTACACCTTCTCTTCGCGTTGGCGGCGGGTGGTGCGGACGAGACCTTTCGTCGCCTTCACGCTCACGATGTTGCCGCTGTTCGCCGTGTTCTGCGGGATCACTTCCGTGCCCAGGTCGATGGCGTACGCCAACAGTCGCTCGTCGCCGGCCGACGTGTCTTGGATGCGCGAATCGCCGGCGTACACGTTGGCATCGAACACGGTGATCGGCCCCTGCGGGAGGGTGGCCTTGGTGCTGTTCTTGAAGCGGAAGCCGAGCAGCGGGTGCTTGGCCTGCACGGCCGGGTTGTAGATGCTCACCCGCGCGCCTTCGATGTCGTCGCTGATGATCGGCAGCAGGGCCGACTTCTGCCGGGCGAGGCTCACCGGGTGCTTGATGCCGTACTGGAAGCTGTCCCCCAACTTCGCCGCCGTGGCGGCACTCTCGATCCCGCGGCCGTTCATCTGCTGCTGAACGATGTTGCCGATCTCTTCCCGCTCCAGGGCCGTGACCGACTTCTTCAGGTCACGCAACTTCTCCGTCTCAACCACACCGTCGGCGGCGAACCGTTTGGCCTGTTCTTCCTTCCCCTTCGGCTCCGGCTTGCCGCCCGCTCGCCCGTTCGAGCTGTTGAACTGATACCCCGGCGCGCCCTGTCCGCCACGAGCGAACTGAATTCCGCCGTCGTAGGCCGGCGGGCGGAGGCTGGCGAACAGTTCCGGCTCGACCGTCGGGCGGGTGACGTACAGCGGGTTGTACAGGTCCATCTTGAACGAGATCGGCCGACCCGAGACGAGGCCCATCTTCACGTTCGTCCAGTCCTCGTCCGTCGGGTTCTCGACGATCGCCCACCCTTGCAGGTACGGCTTCTTGTCGGCGTCGAGCACCAGCCGATAGCTCGTCTTCCACACCGGCGCTTCGATGACGTAGCCGACTTTCACCTTCCGCTTGCCCTCCCCGCTGAACTGAATGCTGACGGCTTTCTTCTGCGAATCGTGACTCAGCGCCAGCGTGTCCAGCGCCCGCTTCAGCTCCGCTTCGAGCACCGGGTTGAGGAACCGCACCCGCTGCACGTCCATCATCTTGACGGCGCGGAAACCTTCCGCCGTGCTCACGTTCAGCACGGTGCAGTCGAGCTGCGCCGTGCCCACCGGCACCTTCTGGATCTCCGTGCCGAGGATGGTGCCCTTGATCGTGCCCGGTTGCGTCGTCACCGTCGTGTTCATCACCACTTCGACTTGCTCGCCACGGGCTTGGCCGAGGATGTTCGCCAACGTGGGCTGGCCGTTCAGGTCGATGGCGAAGCTGGCGAGCGTGCGGTCCACCGGCTCGTGGCTGTCGTAGCTGACCGCCGAGATGTGCCCGTTGTTGAAGTCTTGCAACGTCATCGACTTCAACAGGTCGTTGATGTCCGACTCGGGGAAGGTGAGGTCCACGCGGGC
>JANNVG010000109.1:0-2715 GCA_031414395.1 Fimbriiglobus sp. | reverse complement strand
CGTTCCCACGCTCCGCGTGGGGACGACGTTCTCGACGCTCCGCGTCGTGGTCGGCTTCATCCGCCCTCGTTCCCACGCTCCGCGTGGGGACGACGTTCTCGACGCTCCGCGTCGTGGTCGGCTTCATCCGCCCTCGTTCCCACGCTCCGCGTGGGGACGACGTTCTCGACGCTCCGCGTCGTGGTCCAAACCGGGACGCGGAGCGTCCGAAGAAGTGTCCCCACGCGGAGCGTGGGAACGAGGGGGTAAATCCCCTCCGGCCGAATCGTATCATCATCGGGTTCGCCGACGGCAACGCCTTTCCCGCTGGAAGTCATCATGCTCGGTATCGTCGCGCGGATCATCCTTTGGGTGTTGACCGTACTCCTGGCGGGCGGGGCGCTCGTGTGCGGGTTTACGCCGGCCGTCTTGGCGATGCGGGGGACCCCGGATGCCGTATCCCCCGAGACTCTCGCACTCTTGTCGTCGGCGGTCGCACCTTCGGTGATCGCCTTCGCCCTCGCGCTCGCCGTCGTCGCCGACGGGTTCGGCGTGAAGGCACGGGTCTACCTCCCGTCCATTCTTTCCGCGGTCCTGTGCTGGACGGCCTTCTTCCCGCTCAACTGGTGGGGGGTGGCGTTCGTGGCGATGGTGCCGTTCCTCACGCTGGTGCGGGCGGAGGGGATCGGCCGCTGGCGGCGGTACACCGCGGCGTGGCTCGGCGGGCTGACGTTCGGCGCGCTGGCGATCAACTGGCTGCGGCACGCCGACCCGATGATGGCACTGTTCGCCTGGCCCAGTGTCGCCCTGTACTTGTCACTGTTCTGGCCCCTCGGCCTGTTCCTGCTCCGCCGACTGGATCGCTTCGGCAAGCCGCCGCTCGCGCTCACCTTCCCCGTCGTGTGGGTCGCGCTCGAGTACGCAAAGGCACACTTCCCGACCGGCTACCCGTTCCTCAAGGCGGTCGGCCTGTACTACCCGAGCGGCTTCCCGTGGTACTTCCTCGGGCACACCCAGCACGCCAACCTGCCGCTGTTGCAGGCGGCCGACCTGGGCGGGGTGTACCTCATCAGCGCGACCGTGGGTGCGGTGAACGGCGCCGTGCATGACCTGCTCGTGCGGTTCCGCCCGTTCCGCTGGTTCGTGAACCTGCCCCGCGGGTGGCAGCAACCCGTCTTCCGCGCCGAGTTGATGTCCGTGGCCGGGGCGGTGCTGCTGCTCGGCGGGCTGATCGTGTACGGGTCGATGCGGCTGGTTCACGAGCCGTTCGCCCCCGGCCCGACCGTCGCCGTGCTGCAGGACAACATCCCGCACAAGAAGTTGATGGCCGACGGCCCGCTCGTGTTCAGCCGGTACGACCGCATGACCCGGCAGGTGGTGAAGGGCAACCCGACGCCGGATCTGGTGGTGTGGCCGGAGGCGTGCTACCTGTTCCGCGACATCTCGTTCGTGGCCGACACGCCGGCCGAGCGGGAGGCGCTGATCGGCGGGTTGAAGGACGATTGGCCGCACCACTACTCGCTCACGGTGCAGGAGAACTCCGAGAAGCGACCGCTCTTCCCGCCGGGGTATCTGGACAAGGCGAGCGCCGACGACGCCGAACACCGCCGCGAGGAGCTGATGAGCCTGCCGCCGAAGGAGCGGGCGAGCTACGACGCGAGCGGGTTCTGGGACTTGCTCCGCTCCGGGCGGAAGGAGCACGCCCGCACCCGCTGGCAGCGCGACCCGGCCAACCCGCAGACGTGCGTGCTGCTCGGCGGCGAAGCCATCGACTGGGACGGCAAGACGGAGAAGCGGTACAACTCCGCCCGGATGATTCTGCCCGACGGCACGCCCGGCCCGCGGTACGACAAGACGCACCTGGTGCCGTTCGGCGAGTACATCCCGTTCCGCAACCAGCTCCCCTTTCTCACCTCGCTCTCGCCCAGCCTGAACACCCCCATGTGCGAGCCGGGGCAGACGTTCACCCGCTTCCCGCTGCGATCCGCCCGCGAGGACGCCGAGAAACAGGGGAAGGGCAAGCAGTACACGTTCGGCGTGCTCATCTGCTACGAGGACACCGACCCGACCATCGCCCGCCGGTTCAACCCGTGGTCGGGCGAGCCGAACCCGGCCGACTTCCTGGTGAACCAGAGCCTCGACAGTTGGTTCGGCACGAGCGAGGAACTGGACCAGCACCTGGCCCTCAGCCGCTTCCGCGCGGTCGAGACCCGCCGCGCGCTGGTGCGGTCGGTTCACATGGGCCAGTCGGCGGTGATCGACGGCGACGGCAAAATCGTGGAAATGGCCGGGCTGCTCGAAGACGGGTGGGAGGCGTCGAAGGGGGAGTCGCGGGCGCTGGTGGTGGAGATCCCGCTCGACACCCGCGTCAGCGTGTACGCCGCCGTCGGCGACTGGGTGCCGCTGCTCTGCTGGGTCGGCATGATCGCCGCGTTCGTCACGCTCTGGGTGGCGAGGCGGCGGGCGAAGGTGACTGCTCCGAAACTGTAGCCGGCCTCTGTGAGGCCGGGCAGGACCGGGGTCACAGACCCCGGCTACAACCACGCTCGGAGGCCGCATGTCCCCACCACCCCCACCCCGCCGGCGCCCGTTCTGGGTGAAGGCCCTGCGGTTGCTCGGCTTCGTCACCGGCACCTATCTGCTGATCGTGCTGGTGATGAAGTGCTTCGAGACGACGCTGATTCACATGCCGAGCGGTGCGGACAATTGGAGCCGCCAGCCGGAGCGGGTGGAAGA
>JANNVG010000108.1:0-9111 GCA_031414395.1 Fimbriiglobus sp. | reverse complement strand
CGGGGGTCGTCGGGCTGCGCCCGTCTCGCCCGCCCTACATTGAACGGCGATCCGCCACAACGACCGGACTGAAAATGCTCTAGCCCCACGGTAGAATGTCACCTCAGCGCCCTAACGGAAAAGGGGGAAGCGATGAATAAGGCGAAGGGGGGGCGAATTACACCCGACGAATACCTGACGCTGGTGAAGCGGCACCCGCTCCGCAGCATCCGCAGCGAAGCGGACCTGGATGCGGCCCAGGCGGTCATCGACGAACTGATCGCCGAAGACCTCGACGCCGGCGGGCTAGCGTACCTGGACGCACTGTCCGATTTGGTCATCCTGTATGAGCGGGAGCGGCACCCGGTGTTACCGCTCCCGCCGGCCGAGTTGCTCGCCCACCTGCTGTCCGAGCACGGGTTGGCGCAGGCCGAATTGGGGCGGCGGGCCGACCTGTCACGGGCGGCGGTCAGCGAACTGGTGAGCGGCAAGCGGCCGTTCACCGTCGCCCAGATGCACGCCGTCGCCGGCGTGTTCGGCGTGCCCCCGGCGGTGTTCCTGTCCCCGCGGTGAGCGGCCGGCCAGGTGGCCGACTCTCGCCGAGAGTCGGACGGGGGCCGACGCGAGTGAAGCCGGCGTGGAGCGTGTGACGGCTTCCACCAACTGCACGCTCGTCACTCCGGCCAACCCCCCACTCCGACTCTCGGCGAGAGTCGGCCACCCGACAAACCCGGCCGGTTCACTTCGTCAGCATGTGAATGAGGTACGCCTGGGCGGTCGGGTAGTCTTTGTTCGGCTGGCCCGTCGAGTGGAACGTCACCTCCACCTTCGCCTCCTTCAGCTTCTCGGCCAGCATCATGCCGAGCACCGGCGAATGCGTCGGGTCGGTGTGCGTCGCCCCCGCCTTGGCGTCCTTGTCGCCCTTGTAGAACAGGCCGACGGGCGGGTCGTCCTTCGTCACGTGGCGGATGGGCGAATACTCCTTGATGACGTCCGCCAGCTTGGCGCGGTTCTCCTCCACCTCGTTCAGGTTCTTCAGGCCGAAGGCGTGCGCCCCGTAGGTGTAGTTCGGCAGCCACTCGCGGGTCTCCTTCGGGTCGAGGGACACCTGGGCGCCGTCCACACCCACGCAGAACAGGCGCGTGGACTCGTGCGCCACCGCGTCCTTGCTCTTCGGGTCGGCCATGTCGTCGTGCAGCGCCAGCCAGAGGGACGAGCACGCCCCGGCCGACCCGCCCGTCGCCGCGATCTTCGTCTTGTCGATATTCCAGTCCTTCGCCTTCGACCGCAGGAACTGCACCGCGCGGGCGGCGTCTTCCAGCGGCGCCTTCACCGGCGGGTCCACCTTCTGCTCGTTCGCCTGCTTCATCAGCCGGTAGTTGATGGTCGCCACCGAGATGCCCTTGTCGAGGAAGCCCTTCACCCGCGAGTAGTACCCGCTCTTGTCGCCGTTGTTCCACCCGCCGCCGTGGATGCACACCACCAGCGGGGTCGGCTTGTCGGACTTGGCCTGCCAGAAGTCGAGCTTGTTGCGGTCGTGCGGGCCGTAGCTGGCGTCGGCGGCGGTCGGCTCGACGGGCGGTTTCGGCAGTGGCTGCGGTTGCGGGGCTTGGGCGAGCGCGAACGACGCGGCGAACAGCGCGACGACGGGGGCGAGGAGTCGGACGGGCATGATGCCTCCGGGGAGTGAGGGCGGCGAACCGCCGCCGACGGCCTGTTGTAGCCGGGGGTCTGTGACCCCGGTCAGACCGGCCTCACAGAGGCCGGCTTCAGCAAGAAGCGCGGTAAGCGATCCGAGCGACGCCGACGATACCACACGCCCCCGCGGTTCGCAACCGCCCGCCCGCGCATACAATCGCCCCGCCGCCCACTCCCCAGGGCGGAGGAGGCCCACACCATGCGGACGATGCGATGGCTGGCGGTGGCGGTGGCGGTGGTCGCCGCCGCGACCGCGGCGACGGCGGACGACAAGCCGAAGAAGAAACTGCTGCTGGTCACGCACAGCGGCGGGTTCGTTCACGGGTCGGTGAGCGTGGCCGAAGACGTGCTGACCGCCAAGGGGCCGGCCGCCGGGTACGACGTGACGTGCTGGCGGTTCACCGGCGACCCGGACGCGAAGGTGAAAGTGAAGGTGAAGGAGAAGGTGGACGGCAAGGACGTGGAGAAGGAGGTCGAGAAGACGGCGCTGGAGGCGTACAACGACAAGTTCAAGGGGCCGGCGAAGCGGACGGCCGACAAGGAGCACTGCGGGCGGATCAACGCGGAGAGCTTGAAGAAGTTCGACGCGGTGCTGTTCTTCACCACCGGCAACCCGCTCACCGCCGACGAGCTGAAAGACCTGACCGCGTGGGTGAAGGCGGGCGGGGCGTTCACCGGCACCCACTGCGCCACCGACACCCTGTACAAGACCACCTACGGCGACCTGATCGGCGGGTACTTCAAGACGCACCCGAAGATCCAGAAGGTGAAGCTGAAGATCGAAGACGCCAAGCACCCGGCGGCGGTCGGCATCACGGACGGGATGGACTGGGAGGACGAGTACTACGTGTTCACCGACACCCCGTACAGCCGCGAGAAGCTGCACGTCATCCTGAGCATCCAGGCGGACACGTTCAAACCGAACCCGAACGGCGGGCGGGACGACAACGACTACGCGGTCAGCTGGTGCCGCGAGGAGGGCAAGGGGAAGGTGTTCTACACGTCGCTCGGCCACCGCGACGAAGTGTGGCGGGACGAGAAGTTCCGCCAGCACCTGTTCGGCGGGCTGGCGTGGGCCACCAACCAGGCGAAGGGCGACGCCACCCCGAGCGGGAAAGCCAAGTGAGTCGCGGGTGCGGAACGGGTGGCCGACTCTCGCCGAGAGTCGGGCCGGGACATCCGCCGAAGGGACGACCGTGTGGCGGGTGAAGTCATCACTCGCTCCACGCCGGATTCCCAGCCGTTGCCCCCCGTCCGACTCTCGGCGAGAGTCGGCCACCCGAAAATGCGCCCGGCGCAACCGCCGCGTAACGCCGACTGGTCGGCCGCCCGTTCGCCGGCTACCATCCAAGCATTCCCTCGCCGGCCCGCCCGTTCGCCGGGGTGTCCATGTCCGCCGCGTCCGCGCTGCTCGCCCTCGCCTTCCTGCTCCAGCGGGAACCCGCCGCCGAAGTGCCCGCCCTGGCCGGCACGTGGGTGCTGGTGAAGGGGGCGGCCGACCTGCCCAAAGACGTGTCGTTCGTGACGGTGTTCGCCAAAGACGGCGGGATGCTGCTGCGGTTCGACACCGGCGACGCGAAGCGGGACACGGTCCACAAGGGCAAGTACAAGCTGGACGGGGTGAAGCTGGCGTACAGCATCACCACCGGGTCGGGCGAGCGGAGCGAGACGCTGACGGTCAAGTCGCTCACCGCTGAACTGCTGGTGGTGGTCGACCCGGACGGCAAGGTGGAAGAGTTCCGCCGCGACGTGCCGAAGAAGAAGTAGCAACGCCGACCACTTCCGCGAAGATTGTGTGACCCTGTTGACGCCTCACCCGCCGCCCACTACGATTCGTTCTTCCCATTTCCCGCCCCGTACCCAGGGCTCGTTCGCGGATGACCGACCCCCTCACCCCGTCGCAGGCGGTGCTGAACGCCGCCTCCGCCGCTCGCACCCTGGCCGCCCGGCCGGTGGTGGTGAAGCTCGGCGGCAGCGCGATGGAGGAGCCGACCGCCACCCGCGGCACGCTCGAGTGCGTGGCGGCGCTGCACAAATTGGGGGCGAAGCTGGTGCTCGTCCACGGCGGGGGCAAGCCGATTGACCGGGCGATGGCGGTGGCCGGCATCGAACCGCGGAAGGTGCAGGGTCGCCGCTACACCGACGCCGCCACCCTCGAAATCGTGGTGCGGGTGCTGTGCGAGATCAACGCAGGTCTTGTGGCCGAACTGAGCGGGTTCGGAGTTTCAGCCCGCGGGTTCAACGACCGGAACGGTAACTTTCGCTACCCGATCTTCGCCACCAAGTTGACCCTGTCGGGTCCGGACGGTGAAGCTGTCGATTTGGGGCGAGTCGGCCAGCCGAACGGGGTCGATACCCAACGAATACTCGACGAGTTTGGAGTTGAGAACCTGCCGATTCTGCCCTCGCTGGCGGTTAAGCAACAGGGTGGCCACCCGTGGCTGAACGTCAACGCCGACACGCTGGCCGGGTTCGTGGCCGGCCAACTTCAATCCGAGCACTGCCTGTTCCTGACAGACACCCCCGGCGTGCTGGCGGATCGTGACAACCCGTTGTCACTGTTCCCGCGGCTGACCGAAGCCGAGTGCCGCGACCTGATCGCGTCGGGTGTCATCGCCGGCGGGATGATCCCCAAAGTGGAAGCCTGCTTCGACGCCCTGCACGCGGGGGCGAAGCAAGCCGTCATCCTCGACGGCCGGCGACCGCACGCCCTGCTCGAATGGGCGCTGGGCGAACCCGCCGGCACCACCATTGTCTCTGGGTGAACCCGAAGACCTCACCCCCCGGCCCCGTCTCCATGTCATGGAGAGGGGGTGTTCAACATGAGAGAGTGGTCGGCATCTTCGCCGCGAGCTTGCGAGCGTGCCGACCTGAACCGCTCGCAAGCTCGCGGCGAACACCAGAGACGATTGCCCCTTGAACACCCCCTCTCCCCTGGGAGAGGGGGCCGGGGGGTGAGGTCTCATTCAACCCCAGAACACCACCCATGACCACCGACACCCTCTCTTCCGCCGATGTCATCGCCCTGGCGAAGAAGCACCTGATCGGCAACTACACCCGCTACCCGGTCTGCCTGGTGCGGGGCGAAGGGTCGTGGGTGTGGGACGCGGAAGGGAATCGGTATCTCGACTTCTTCCCCGGTTGGGGCTGCGGGATTCTGGGTCACTGCCCGCCGCGGGTGGTGCAAGCCGTGCAGGAGCAGGTGGCCACGCTCATCCACGTGCCGAACACGTGGTACACCGAGCCGCAGGCGATGTTGGCGAAGGAACTGGGCGACCGCACCGGGTGGGGCGGGGTGTGCTTCTTCTGCAACAGCGGCACCGAGGCGAACGAGGCGGCCATCAAGCTGGCCCGCCTGCACGGCCGGCCGAACGGCCGGTACAAGGTCATCACGTTCACCAACGGCTTCCACGGCCGCACGTTCGGCTCGCTCTCGGCCACCGCCCAGCCGAAGTACCACGCCGGCCTGGAACCGATGCTCCCCGGCTTCATCTACGCCCCGCACGGCGACCTGGACGCGGTGAGCAAGTTGATCGACAACGAGACCGCCGCCATTCTGCTCGAACCGATCCAGGGCGAAGGCGGCATCAACCTGCCCCCGCCGGGGTTCCTCGAAGGGTTGCGGGCGCTGTGCGACCAGCACGGCCTGTTGCTCATGTTCGACGAGGTGCAGACGGGCATGGGGCGAACGGGCAAGTGGTACGCCCACCAGCACTGGGACGTCGTGCCCGACGTGGTGACGCTGGCGAAGGCGGTGGCCGGCGGCGTGGCGCTCGGCGGCGTGATCGCCAAGCCGGAAATCGGCGCGCTGCTCAAGCCCGGCACGCACGCGGCCACGTTCGGCGGCAACCCTCTGGCGTGTGCGGCGGCCCTGGCCGTCATCGAGACGTTCGAGGCCGACGGGTTGCTGGAGCGGGCGGTGCAAGTGGGCGAGCGGTTCCGCCAGCACTTCCTGAAGCTGAAGGAGCGTTGCCCTCTGGTGGTGGACGTGCGGGTGAAGGGGACGATGATCGGCGTGCAACTGGCCACCGAGGGCGCGCCGGTGGTGGCCGAGTGCCTGAAGCGCGGGCTGCTCATCAACTGCACGCACACCACCGTGATCCGCCTGCTGCCAGCCGTCACCATCAGCGACGAGCAGATCGACGACGGGTGCGGGATCATGGCGGACGTGCTGATGGCGATGGCGTGACCCGATTGATGGCGATGTGTGATCCGACCAGAGCCGCGGAGCGGCGACAGATGTTAGCCAGGGGTGAAGTGAGCCGAAGGCGAACGGAACCCCTGGAACCGCAGGCGAAATTGGAACAAGCCCCGGAGGGGCGACAGGCGGTGTGGGTTCTGCCGCCCCTCCGGGGCGGAGTGGTTGGTTCGGCCGTCCAGGGGTTGCGCTCGCTCCGCTCGCTCCACCCCTGGCTAACATCTGCCGCCCCTCCGGGGCGAAGTCTGGTTGCACTGATGCCGCATTTTCTCAACCTGATCGACCAGCCGACCGACCGGCTCACCCGCCTGCTGGCGCGGGCGGCGGCGCTCAAGGCGGACCGCACCCTCGGCCGCACGGCGCTCGCCGGCAAGGTGGTCGGGCTGGTGTTCGAGAAGCCGAGCCTCCGCACGCGGGTCAGCTTCGAGGCGGGCGCGGCACAACTCGGCGGCACCAGCCTGTTCTTCCCCGGCAACGAGATCGGCCTCGGCTGGCGGGAACCGCTGCCCGACTTCGCCCGCGTCATGAGCCGGTACATCGACTGCCTCGTGCTGCGGACGTTCAAGCACGAGACCGTCTTCGCCCTCGCCGAACACGGCAGCATCCCGGTGGTGAATGGTCTCTCCGACCGCTCGCACCCGTGTCAGGCGATGGCCGACCTGATGACGGTGCAGGAGCACTGCGGCGGCATCGCGGGCAAGACCGTCGTGTTCGTCGGCGACGGGAACAACGTGTCGATGAGCCTGGCCGTCGGGTGCGGCAAGCTGGGGGCGAAGTTCATCCTCGCCTGCCCGAAGGGGTACGCATTCGACGACGCCTTCAAGCAGAGCTACGCCGACAAAGTGGGCGGCGACTTCCCCGAAGTGTTGCACGACCCGGTCGCGGCCGTGGCGAACGCCGACGTCGTGTACACCGACGTGTGGACCAGCATGGGCCAGGAGGCGGAGCGCGAGACGCGGCTGCGGAAGTTCGCCAAGTTTCAGGTGAACGAGAAGCTGCTGGCGAAGGCCCCGCCGCACTGCAAGGTGCTGCACTGCCTGCCCGCCCACCGCGGGGAGGAGATCACCGACGGCGTGATGGAGGGCGCGGCCAGTGTGGTGTTCGACCAGGCCGAGAACCGCCTGCACGCGCAGAAGGCGGTCCTCGAGTGGCTGCTGACGTAGCCTTCTGCCCGCCTACGCTAGCACCTCCGTGGCACGCCCTCACTTCGCCACCCGCACCGTCACGCGCGACGGCGAGTAGACCGTGTGCGTCTGCTTCTTGAAGTCTTCCGGCTTGGCGTCGTTGATGTTGTCGAGGAACGTCTGCGGGTTGCGGTCCACCAGTGGGAACCAGGTGGAATGCACTTGCACCATGACGCGGTGGCCGGCGCGGAACGTGTGCAGGGTGTCGGGCATGGTGAACTTCACCGTCGTCACTTCGCCCGGCTTGAACGGCACCGGCTTGTCGAACCAATTGCGGAACTTGCCGCGGAACGGCTCGCCCCGCACGAGTTGCTGGTAGCCGCCCATCTTCACCCCCTTCGGGTTCGGGTCCGGGTCGGGGAAGTCGGCCGGGTAGACGTCGATCAGCTTCACCACCCAATCCGCATCCGTGCCGGTGGTGCTCACGCTCAGTTCCACCTCAATTGGCCCGGCGACGGTGAAGTCTTCCTTCAACTCCTCGCCGGTGTACACCAGCACGTCGGGCCGGCGGGCACAGTGCCGCTGGTCGGTGGTCATGTAGTCGCCGGTCATGCTGATGTTGATGTCCCCGCGGTGCGGCACCGGCTTCGCCGGGTCGGACACGAACGTGTCGGACGTCGCATCCCCCTTCGGCGGGCTGGCGGCCAGCGCCCCGCTCACCAGATACAAGTCAGTCGCCTTCGCGTCCTTCGGCGGCCAGGCGTCGAACTTCCGCCACTGGTTGCGGCCGGTCTCGAACACGAGCGCCTTCGGCAGCTTGTTCTCGCCCACCCCTTTCAGGTGGTACTCGAAGAACGGCAACTCCACCTTCTCGCGGAAGAACTCGCCCGTCTTGGCGTGGAACCGTAGGTCGCCGAGTGCGTCACCCGTCCCGCCACTCCACTGGCCGTGCGCCCACGGCCCCATCACCAGCGTGTTCCCGCCCTTCGGCACGCCCGTCTTCTCCACCGCCTTGAACGTCTCCACCGCCCCGAACAGGTTCTCGGCGTCGAACCAGCCGCCCACGGTCATCACCGCCGGCGTGGTGCCCTTCACGTGCGCCCGGACGTTCTTCGCCTTCCAGAAGTCGTCGTAGTTCGGGTGGGCCATCACCTCGTTCCAGAACGCCACCTCGCCCTTGTAGTACTTCCGCTCGACGTTGCTCAGCGGCCCCAAATCCAGGAAGAACTGGTAGCCGTCGGGCGTGCCGTGGTCGAACGGCATGGACTGGCTCTTGCTCACCGGCTCCGGGCGGGCCTTGCCGAAGTTGGCCATGAAGTTGAAGCAGTGCGGCAAGAACAGGCAGCCGTTGTGGTGGAAGTCGTCGCCCACGAACCAGTCCGTCACGGGGGCCTGCGGGGACACCGCCACCATGGCCGGGTGCGCGTCGATCATCCCGCACACGGTGTAGAAGCCGGGGTACGAGATGCCCGTCTGTCCCACCTTGCCGTTGTGGTTGGGCACGTTCTTCAGCAGCCACTCCACCGTGTCGTAGGTGTCCGAACTCTCGTCGAACTCCTTCCCCTGCTTGGTCGGGTTGTGCGGTCGCATGTTCACGAAGTCGCCTTCGCTCATCCACCGCCCGCGCACGTCCTGGTAGGCGAAGATGTACCCGGCCTTCACGAACGCCGAGGTCGGCCGCAGCCGCTCCGGGTACTTGTCCGCGCCGTAGGGGCCGACGCTGTACGGTGTGCGGATGAGCAGCACGGGGTACGTCTTGCTGTCGTCCTTCGGCGTGTACACGGTGGTGAACAGCTTCGTGCCGTCCCGCATGGGGATGCGGTACTCCGTCTTCGTGTAGTTCGCCTTGATGAGGTCTTTAACTTCGGCTTCGGGGTCGGGCTTGGGCAACTGCACGACCACCGACGGCGGCTGCTGGGCGCACAGCACCCCGGCCGACGCGAACAGAACGAGTGACAGCAGACGTGTCATGAGGAAGCTCCCGGAGAGGGGATGAGGTGGTGATTGTAAGAGACCTCACCCCCCGGCCCCCTCTCCATGACATGGAGAGGGGGTGTTCAAAGGGCGAACCTTGTTTCTCTTCGCCGCGACCCAAGGGAGCGCCACCGTCAA
>JANNVG010000107.1:0-3223 GCA_031414395.1 Fimbriiglobus sp. | reverse complement strand
CGCCGGTGCTGGAAGTGCCCTGCTCGCTCCGCGAGCGGTCTTCCCGCACCCGCTCGCGGAGCGAGCAGAGCACACACCGGCGGACTCACGTCGCGCCGTTCGCCGTTGTTCACTTCCGTGTTCTATGCTCTCGCGGCGGGCCGATTTTTCCGCCCCGAGGGGAACGACGATGCGGGTGATTATCGCCCCCGAGTTTCATCAGCAGATGCTCAGCCTGCCGTACCACCCGGCCGACTGCTACGTGCGGCCGGGCGAGTACCTGCACCACATGTACATCGACGGGGTGAAGTACGTGGTGGCCCCGGCCGTGCTGGAGGGGCTGGCCGAGGCCGAGGCGAAGGGCGACCAGGACGCCGTCGATCACCTGCGGCTGCACAAGGTGCACTACGAGGCGCTGCTGGCCGACGCCGCCCGGTACGGCAGCCTGGACGGCGTCACCCTGCTGGGCGACCCGCCGCCGACCGACGACGAGGCCACGCCCGTCACCGGCAACCAGTTCCTGCCCCGCCTGCCCACCACCTGGGAAGAGACCGGCCTCGACCTGCCGTTCCTGTTCGAGAGCGTCCTCCGCACCATCTTCTCCCGCGGGCGGATGGCCGCGTCCGCGCTGGCCGACGAAATGTCCCTGCCGTTCCAGGTGCTCAACCCGGTGCTGCAAGGGATGCGGCGGCAGATGCTCATCGACATCGTCGGCCAGCAGGGGAACAGCGGGGACGCCAGCTTCGTGTACGAGGTGAAGCCGCCGAAGGGGACGGCCGCCCTGCAAGACGCGCTGGACAAGACCACCTACGTCGGCCCCACCCCGGTGCCGTTCGCCGACTACGCCGAGAGCGTGCTGGCCCAAACGGTGAAGAAGATCGTGGTGACGCGGCGGAGCGTGCGGAAGGCGTTCGAGGATCTGATCATCTCCGAGAGCGCGTTCAACGAGATCGGCCCGGCCATCAACTCGGCCCAGAGCGTGTTCTTCTTCGGCTACCCCGGCAACGGCAAGACGAGCATCGCCGAGCGGATCACCCGCCTGATGGGCGACCACATCTACATCCCGCACGCGGTGGTGGCGAACGGGCAGATCATCAAGGTGTACGACCCCATCCTGCACACGGCGGCGAAGGAGCAGGAGGACCTGTCGGCGCCGACCGGCGGCGGGGAGGCGCTGCTGAAGAAGGGCACGGCGCACGACACGCGGTACATCCGGGTGAAGCGGCCGACCATCGTGGTGGGCGGCGAGCTGAGTCTGGCCATGCTCGACCTGCGGTACAACGGGGTGGGCAAGTTCTACGAAGCCCCCCTGCAAATGAAGGCGAACGGCGGCATCTTCATGATCGACGACTTCGGCCGCCAGCAGATGCGGCCGATGGACCTGCTGAACCGCTGGATCGTGCCGCTGGAGAAGAAGTACGACTACCTGAGCACCACCACCGGCACCAAGATCGAGGTGCCGTTCGACGTGATTCTGATTTTCAGCACCAACCTGGACCCGACGCAACTGGCCGACGAGGCATTCCTGCGACGGATCAAGTTCAAGATCGAGGTGCGCGACCCGGACGAGGCGCAGTACCGCCAGATCTGGGAGCTGGTGTGCAAGGGGCGGCGGGTGGAGCACGACCCGTCGGGCATCGACTACCTGATCAACAAGTGGTACCGCCCGCAGGCCCGCCCGTTCCGCATGTGCCAGCCGCGGGACCTCCTCGACCAGATGATTTCGATCGCCAAGTACAACATGGAGCGGGTGAACTTCAGCCCGGACCTGATCGACGCCGCGTGCGCGACGTACTTCATCGGCGCGAAGAAGGACTTCGGCGCGCAGGTGCGGCTGGCGTGAAAGTGGCCCACTCGCTCCGCGAGTGGGCCCGGTCTTGTAGGGCGGGCCGCCGTTCGCCGTCCGGCGAACAAGCCCCGCCACGATCAGCACAGGCGAACGACGGCGGGGCTCGCGGTCCTGACGGACCAACTCGGCCCGCCCTACGAGAGGGCACCCGGCCGCACGCCCACGCGGATCGGCTTCTCCCGGTCGGCGAACGCGAACGCTTCCCCCGCTTCGCTCAGCGGGAACACCTTGCTCACCAACTCAGCGAACGGGAACCGCTCGTGGTTCTCGCCCATGAACCGCACCGCCGCGAGCAGATCGGCCGGCGTGTAGTTGTGAACGCCGACGATCCGCAGGCACCGCCGCACCACCTCTTCCGGGTGCAACTCGATCGGCGGGGTTGGCACCACGCTGCCGGCGAGAACAAGCGTCCCGCCGACACGCACCTGGGCGAGCGCGAACCGCGTCGGGTCGGTCGCACCGGACATCTCGAAGGCCGCGTCGATCCGCTCCGGCCAACCGTCGCTCGCCCCGAACCGCTTCGCCAGCGCCACCCGCGCGTCGTCGCGGTCGCACACGACCACCCGCACCCCGGCCGCGGTGGCCATCGCACACGCCGACAACCCGAGCAGCCCGGCCCCGGTGACGAGTAGCGTTTCGATTGGTCCGGCCGCCCGCAGGCACGCGGCGGCGGTGGCGGTGGCACACATGTGCGGGGCGGCGGCCTCGTCGGGCTCGCCGGCCGGCAGTTCCACCGCCGCGGTCCCCTTCAGCAAGTGACAGTGCGTTGTCAGTCCGCCGAACGGCCCGCCCGTCTTCTTCCCGTACTTGAACAGCGTGTCGCACTTCTGCGGCAGGTCGTGGGTACACAGGAAGCACCGCCCGCACGCCCCGATCACGCTCCAGGTGATGCGGTCGCCGATTTGCAGCGGCTCGCCCTGTACGTCCGTTAGCGGCCCGACCGCATTCACCCGTTCCACCACGCCGACCATCTCGTGCCCGAGCACCACCGGCGTCGGTTCGGATCGGCGACCGAAGTAAGTGTGCAGGTCGCTGCCGCAGAGCGTGCAAAGAGACACGCGCACGACGGCCTCACCGCGGCCGGGCGTGCGCAGGTCGAACGCCTCCGCCCGCAGGGGTTGGTCGTGTCCGTCGAAGTAGAGCGCGGTGGGCATGTGGGCGGGTGGTCTAGCAGGGTTGGTGACTTGTTACTGACCTTCAGGAACGGAATGCCAGTTGAGCGGGTGCAACCACCCCAGGCCGAAGGCCTGAGAGTGTTCAGCCCAGGGCAACGCCCTGGGTGTCCGGCCATCCCACCGGCCACCCCGAAGGGGTGGGACAATAGGGTCGCAGGCCTTCAGCCTGCGGGTGGTTGGCGATGCCCACCCAGGGCGTTGCCCTGGGCTAAGGACTCCC
>JANNVG010000106.1:0-3903 GCA_031414395.1 Fimbriiglobus sp. | reverse complement strand
CTTCGGCCCTGAAATCGTGAGGCCCGAAGGGCCGACCTCCCTCAGCCCAGGGCAACGCCCTGGGTTTTCTGTTTCACCGCGGCCCGCAATCAAACCAGCTATGAACCTCCTTTCCGAACTCCGCTCGCTGTTCGAACCGGCCTTGCTTGCGGTCGGCGCCGACCCCGCCAAAGTGTCCGACTACCTCGGCATGGTGAAGCCGTCGGCCGACGCCAAGAACGGCGACTATCAGGCGAACTTCGCCATGTCGCTGGCGAAGGTGCTCGGCAAGAAGCCGCCGGAGGTGGCGAAAGAGATCATCGACGCCACGCCGACCGATGGCGTGATCGAACCGCCGACCGTCGCCGGGCCGGGGTTCATCAACCTGAAACTGTCGGACGCCTGGATCGCCGAGCAGGTGCAGAAGATCGCCGCCGATGACCGTCTGGGCGTGGCGAAAGCCGCGACCCCAAAGACGTTCGTGATCGACCTGAGCGGGCCGAACGTGGCCAAGCCGCTGCACGTCGGCCACCTCCGCAGCACGATCATCGGCGACGCACTGGTCCGCTTGCTGCGGTTTCTCGGCCACACCGTGTTCGGCGACAACCACCTCGGCGACTGGGGCACGCAGTTCGGCATCCTGATCTACGGCTACAAGAACCACCTCGACCAAACGGCGTTCGATGCCGACCCGGTGCGCGAACTGGCCCGGTTGTACATTCACGTCCGCAATTTGGCGAAGGTGAGTGGCGACGAGGACGAAGGCGGGGGCGAGGTGATGGACGCCTGCCGCCAGGAGACGGCGAAACTGCACGCCGGCGACGAGGAGAACGTCGGACTGTGGAAGCTGTTCATGCCCGCCTGCTTGGAGATGCTCCGCCCGATCTACGACCGCCTGGACGTGAAGATCGACCACGCCCTCGGCGAGAGCTTCTACAACCCGATGCTCGCCGGGGTGGTCGAAGATTTGTTGGCGAAGGGCATCGCGGTGGAGAGCAACGGTGCGGTGGTGGTGCCGAACGCGAAGGGGATCGTGCCGAAGGAAGAGGAGATGGCGAAGGAGGAACCGCCCGCGCTCGTCCGCAAGCGCGACGGGGCGTTCACGTACACGACCACCGACTTGGCCACGATCAAGTACCGCATCGAGACATGGAAGCCGGACATCATTCTCTATGTGGTGGACGCCCGCCAGGCGCTGCACTTCAAGACGCTGTTTGCGAACGCGAAACGCTGGGGTTACTCGAACGTCGAGATGCACCACATCGCGTTCGGGTCGATCCTGGGCAAGGACAAGAAGCCGTACCGCACCCGCGACGGCGGCACGGTGGAGCTGGCCGCCCTGCTCGACGACGCGGCCGAACTCGGGCTGACGAAGTACGAGGCGAGCCAAGCCGAGCGGAAGGCGTCCGGGCGGAAGGTGCCGGAACTGACCGACTCGGTGAAGCGGGAAATCGCGGAGGCGGTGGGTTACGGGGCGGTGAAGTACGCCGACCTGAGCGGCAACCGCACCAGCGACTACATCTTCGATTACGACAAGATGCTGGCCACGGAGGGCAACACGGCGACGTACATGCAGTACGCCTACGCCCGCTGCCGCAGCATCTTCCGCGAAAACGAGATCGACGACGCTCCCTTCCGCACGACTCCGCCGACGGTGTTGCTCACCCACCCGGCGGAGCGGGCGCTGGCGGTGCAGTTGCTCAAGTTCGAGGAAGTGTTGACAACCGCCGCGGCCGAGTACCTGCCGCACTACGTCACGCAATACCTGTGGGATGTGGCGAAGGCGTTCAGCATCTTCTACGACGGCTGTAAGGTGGTAGACCCGGCCAACCCGCCGGAGGTGCAAGCCAGCCGCCTGCTGCTGACCGACCTGACCGCCCGCACCATTCAGACGGCGTTGGGGTTGTTGGGCATCCGCACCGTGGAAAGGATGTGACCCGCCATGCGCCAGGACAAAGACCGTAGCGGCAAGTGGCTGTTGAGCAAGCACGGCGGGTCGGTGGTGCGGCTGGCCGGCATCACCGGGTTCACCAGTTGGCGGCACCTGACGTCCGAGGTGGTCGCCCCGCGGCGACTGCTCGACGGCCTCATCGAGTTGCGGTTCCCGAACGAGCCGACGCCCACACTCGTGCTGGTGGAAATCGAGTCCTACGCCGACTCGGACGCCGACCGGCAGGTTCTCGACGACCTGATGCTGGTGGCGGTGGAACGCGGCGTGGTGCCGGAGGTGGTGTCGCTGGTGCTCAAGCCGAAAGGCAACGTGCGGGTGACGGGTGTGAACGAGCGGACCAGCCGGAGCGGGCGGGTGCGGTTCAGCGGGGCGTGGCCGGTGGTACAATTGTGGGAACTGGACGCCGAGCGGTTGCTGGCGGACCCCGACATCGGGCTGGTGCCGTGGGTGCCGCTGGCGCACAGCACGCTGCCGCCGGAGGAGTTGGTCAGCCGGTGCGTGCGGCGGATCGAAGCGGTGCCGAACGCCACCGAGCGGGCCGGGCTGCTGGCCGTCACCGAACTACTCGCCGGGTTCGCGTACCCCGGCTTCTCCTTCGTGGACCTGTTCCGAGGACACCCGATGATCATCCGCGAAGCCCTGCAATCCGAGACCTTCCGCACCTTCCGCGAAGAGTTGAAGCGGGAGTGGGGTGAAGAGGGGGCGGTCGAGGAGTCTCGGACCACACTCCTCGACATCCTCCAGACCCGATTCGGCCAACTACAGTCGGAAGTTCAGTCGACCATCCAATCGGTCAAGGAACTTCCGCGGTTGCGGGTTCTCAACCGCCTCGCCGCCACCTGCCCCGACCTGGCGGCGTTCACCGCCGAGTTGGCCAAGCCGACCACCTAACCCCCGGAAGCCGTCCGATGTTCGTCGATCGCGTGGAACTGTTCGTGAGCGGGGGGAACGGCGGGCGGGGCATGAGCTCGTTCCGGCGGGAGAAGTACATCCCCAGGGGCGGCCCCGACGGGGGCGACGGGGGCGACGGCGGGAGCGTCATCATCCGGGCCGACCCGAACGCCGACAACCTGGCCCCGCTGCTGCACAAGCGGCACTGGAAGGCGAAGAACGGCGACCCGGGCGGCACGTCGGGTTGCGCCGGCCGAGACGCCGCCGACCTCGTCATCCTCGTCCCGCCCGGCACGCTGATCCGCGACCGCGAGCGGGGCAACGTGCTCAAAGACCTGGTCGAAGTGGGCGACGAACTGGTCATCGCCGGCGGGCGCGGCGGGCGGGGGAACATGCACTTCGCCAGCGCCACCAACCGCACGCCGCGGGAGTTCGGGCCGGGCGATGAGGGCGAGGAGCGGTGGATCAAACTGGAACTGAAGGTGATCGCCGACGCCGGGCTGGTGGGCTTCCCGAACGCCGGCAAGTCCACACTGCTGAGCCGCCTCAGCCGGGCCACGCCGGAGATCGCCGACTACCCGTTCACCACCAAGCACCCGAACCTGGGCATCGTGAGCATGGGGCACGACGCCGGGTTCGTGCTGGCGGATTTGCCCGGACTGATCGAGGGTGCCTCGCAGGGCGTCGGGCTGGGGCACGAGTTCCTTCGGCACGTCGATCGCACGCGGGTGATCATCCACATGGTCGAGCCGTTCCCGTCCGACGGCGGCGACGCGGTGAAAAATTACCACACCATCCGGCACGAGTTGAAGACGTACAGCGCGGAGTTGGCCGCGAAGCCCGAGATCGTGTGCGTCAGCAAGGCCGAGTTGACCGACGCCGCCACCGTGCGGGACGCGCTCGCCGCCGACTTGGGCCGCGAGGTGCTGCTCATCTCCGGCGTGACGGGCGAGGGGCTGTCGAAGCTGGTGGGCCAGGCGAACCAGTTGATCGTGGAGCAGCGGCGGCTCGACCGCGAGGCGAAGGACAAGACGAAGCCGGTGCAGTTCGCCACCGAGAAGGCCGTCCGCGAGACGACCGAC
>JANNVG010000105.1:0-4488 GCA_031414395.1 Fimbriiglobus sp. | reverse complement strand
GCCCCGCCGCCCACCACATTCGGGGATTGCGGCGGGGCGTCGCGGCCGGCGGTTGGTCGCGCTGAACACTCATCTATTCTCGATTCGCTCATCGACACCCCGGCCGCTCGACCCGCCCTACCAAACGCACGTCACTTCGGGAACCAGTCCTGCAACGCGGTCACGGTCAGCTCTTCGGTCATGAGTGCTTCGATGGCGTCGGTGGCGGCTTCGGCGGCGGAAATGGTGGTGATGCAGGTGATGCGGTGGCTGACCGCCGCGGCGCGGATCTTCACCTCGTCCGACTTCCCGCCCCGGCCGCTCGGCGTGTTGAACACCAGCGCGATCTCGCCGTTCTTCATCTTGTCCAGGATGTTCGGCCGCGCCCCCTCCTGAATCTTGGCGATCACGTCCACCGCCACGCCGTGCGCCCGCAGCACCGTGGCCGTGCCGGGGGTGGCGACCAGCTTGAACCCCAGCTTCACCAGCCGGGCGGCGAGCGGGGCCATCGTCCGCTTCGGCTCCTCGCCGGCGATGCTGATGAACACCGTGCCGCTCGTCGGCAGCGGGGCGTTGGCGGCCATCTGCGCCTTGGCGAACGCCATGCCCACGGTGCGGTCGGACCCCATCACCTCGCCCGTGCTCTTCATCTCCGGGCCGAGGATGATGTCGGTGCCGGGGAACTTGTTGAACGGGAACACGCTCTCCTTCACCGAGTAGTGCGTGGGCACCGTCTCGCCCGTCACGCCGAGTTCGTCGAGCGTCTTGCCCACCATCACGAGCGAGGCGAGGCGGGCGAGCGGCACGCCGGTGGCCTTGCTCACGAACGGAATCGTCCGACTCGCCCGCGGGTTCGCTTCGAGGATGTACACCTCGTACCCGCCGGGGCTGTCGGCGTGCGGCCGCAGGGCGAATTGCAGGTTCATCAGCCCCTTCACCTTGAGCGCCGCGGCGAGCAACTTCGCCTGCCTCTTGATCTCGTCCACCACGACCGCCGGGAGCGAGTGCGGGGGGATGACACACGCCGAGTCGCCGCTGTGAATGCCCGCCTCTTCGATGTGCTGCATCACCCCGCCGATGACGGTGCGGGTGCCGTCGCTCAGGCAGTCCACATCCACTTCGACGGCGTTTTCGAGGAACTTGTCGATGAGAATGGGCTTGCTCTTGCTCAACTCCGGGGCGATGCGGGTCATGTACTCGGTCAGCACCTGTTCGTCGTACACGATCTTCATGTCCCGCCCGCCGAGCACGAAACTCGGCCGCACGAGCACCGGGTAGCCGATGTTGCGGGCGATGGAGAGCGCCCCTTGCAGCTCGGTGGTGTTGCCGTTCGCCGGCTGCTTCAGCTTGAGTTCGGTGACGAGGGCGGCGAACCGCTCGCGGTTCTCGGCCTTGTCGATGTCGTCCACGCTGGTGCCGATGATCTTCACCCCGGCCACTTCCAGCGGCTTGGCCAGGTTGAGCGGCGTCTGCCCGCCGAACTGCACGATCACGCCGTCCGGCTTCATGCGGTCGTAAATGTTCAGCACGTCCTCGACCGTCAGCGGCTCGAAGAACAGGTGGTCGGACGTGTCGTAGTCGGTGCTCACGGTCTCCGGGTTGGAGTTGACCATGATGACTTCGTACCCGTTCGCCCGCAGCTCGCGGGCCGCCTGCACGCAGCAGTAGTCGAACTCGATGCCCTGTCCGATGCGGTTCGGCCCGCCGCCCAGGATCATGATCCGCGGCTTGCCGGTGAAGGGTAACACCTCGTCGGCGAGGAGTGAAGGAGCAGCCACGGAGGGCACGGATGAAGACGGATCAGAAGAAGGTTGATCGGGATTGATCCGTGTCGATCCGTGTTCATCCGTGGCGACTTGTTCCGCGGCGCGCTCGTACGTCGAGTAGTAGTACGGCGTGTACGCCTCGAACTCGGCCGCGCATGTGTCCACCGACTTGAACACGGCCACCACGCCCAACTCCTTCCGCCGCTTCCGCACGTCGGCTTCGCTGCACTTCCACACGTTCGACAACTGGCGGTCCACGAACCCGAACTGCTTCGCCTTCAGCATCAGGTCGAAGCCGCACTCGGCCGGGCCGGGCACGGCGGCCAGTTCGTCCTCGAACTGCACCAGTTCGTCCAGGTTGCGGAGGAACCACGGGTCGATGTTGGTGCGGGCGTGGATGTCCTCCACGCTCATCCCGCCCTTGAGGGCGTAGCGGATGTACCAGATGCGCTCGGCGTTCGGCGTGCTCAGCTTCTGCAACACCTCCTCCGGCTTCGGCTGCTGCGGGGTGCCCCACTTGTCTTCGCGGTCGCACCCCAGGCCGAACCGCTTCACCTCCAGCCCGCGGAGGGCCTTCTGTACGCTCTCCTTGAACGTGCGGCCGATGGCCATGGTCTCGCCCACGCTCTTCATCTGCGTGGTGAGGGTGGCGTCGGCGTCGGGGAACTTCTCGAACGCGAACCGCGGAATCTTGGTGACCACGTAGTCGATGGTCGGCTCGAAACTGGCCGGTGTGGTGCGTGTGATGTCGTTCTTCAGTTCGTCGAGCGTGTAGCCCACGGCCAGCTTCGCCGCGATCTTGGCGATGGGGAAGCCGGTGGCCTTGCTCGCCAGGGCCGAACTGCGGCTGACCCGCGGGTTCATCTCGATGCAGATCATCCGCTCCGACTTCGGGTCGGTGGCGAACTGGATGTTCGACCCGCCCGTCTCCACGCCGATCTCGCGGATGATGGCCTTCGCCTGGTCCCGCATCCGCTGGTACTCTTTGTCGCTCAGCGTCTGGATCGGGGCGACCGTGATGCTGTCCCCGGTGTGCACGCCCATCGGGTCGAAATTCTCGATGTGGCAGACGATGACGACGTTGTCGTGTACGTCCCGCATCACTTCGAGTTCGTACTCCTTCCACCCGATGACGCTCTCCTCCACCAGCGTCTCGCCCATCGGCGACAGGCTCAGGCCGAGCGACACGAGGGCGATGAACTCGTCGCGGTTGTACGCGATGCCGCCGCCGCTCCCGCCCATGGTGAAGCTCGGCCGCAGGACGCACGGCAGGCCGATCTTCTCGAGCGCGTCCAGCCCCTCTGCCAAAGTCTTCACGGCCACGCTGCGGGGCACCTCGACGCCGATCTTCAGCATGGCGTCCTTGAACTTCTGGCGGTCTTCGGCCTTGTCGATCACGTCCGCCCGCGCGCCGATCATCTCCACGTTGTGCTTGGCCAGCACGCCGTGCTTGAACAGGTCCATGGCCGTGTTCAGGCCGGTCTGCCCGCCGAGCGTGGGCAGCAGGGCGTCCGGCTTCTCCTTCTCGATGATCTTCTCGACCACCTTCCAGGTGATGGGCTCGATGTACACCCGGTCGGCCGTGTCCGGGTCGGTCATGATGGTGGCCGGGTTGCTGTTCACCAGCACCACCGAGTAGCCCTCTTCGCGGAGGGCTTTACACGCCTGCGTGCCGGAGTAGTCGAACTCGCACGCCTGACCGATGACGATGGGGCCGGAGCCGATGAGCAGGATTTTCTTGAGGTCGGTACGCTTGGGCATGGTGGGGTGTCGGAGGAAGGGCCGGCGCAAACTCACGGCATGATATTGAAGACCCCCCCCGCCGGCCCCTGTACGCAGTGGAGATGAGCCACGGGCCACAAGACAAGTCGCATTCCCCGTTCACGCGGACGGGCGGATGTGCTAAACTACTTGAAACCGCCAAACGGCCCGCCGCCGGCCGTGCCTGCTGTAGCCGGCTTCTGTGAGGCCGGGTCAGGACCGGGGTCACAGACCCCGGCTACAACCGCCGCGAGGACGCCCATGACCCGGATGAGCAAAGAGTTGTCGCTGGTGCTGCTCGGTTCGGGCATCCTGACCGCCGGCTACTTCACCATCCCGTCGGCCGAAGAGGGGATGGAACAGAAGGCCGAGGAGCAGGCGGCCACCCGCACCGGCCACAGCCAAAGCTCGTACCACCGCCACTACGGGCACGGCGGGCTGTTCCTGTGGGTCCATAGCGCCGGCTACGCCGGGCACGCCTCCGGCCGGCCGGCCGCGTACTCGCCGACCACCCGCAGCGGCGGGTTCGGCAGCATCAGCCGCGGGTTCTCCGGCGGCGGGGCCTGAACCCCCGTGTACCGCATGACCCTCCCCCCGCGGCCCGACTGGCAGCGGCGGGTTGAACAACTCGGACTCCTCTTCCACACGGCCGATGGCCGCCCGTACTGGGACGAGTCGGCCTGTTACGTCTTCTCCAAATTCCAGATCGACACCATCGAGCGCGCCACCTACGCCCTCTGGGACATGTGCCTGGAGTTGGTGCAGCACGTCATCGATCAGAAGTTGTTCCCGCTGTTCCTGGCGGATCAATCGCACACGGCGCTGACCATCGTGGCGTGGACGGGCGGGATCACGGCCCTGCTGGCGGCCACCATCGGCATGGCCCAGTTCGATATCAAGCGGATCATGGCCTATTCGACCGTGTCGCAGTTGGGATACATGTTCGCGGGATTGGCGGTGCTGACGAGCGTCGGCGGCGCGG
>JANNVG010000104.1:0-2586 GCA_031414395.1 Fimbriiglobus sp. | reverse complement strand
GATGAGAACGCTTCCCGTCGAATTCCGCCACCGTGTCATCGCCCTCACCGTACACCCCCGGCCAAAAGCGGTCGGTGGTCGCGCGGTGTGGATTCGGTTCCGGCTGGGGTTATGCCGCGATGAGACGGGATTGTTGCCGCTTCGCCCAGGCATCGGGGAGCAGCGGTTGGAGTTGATCTCGGGTCGGTTTCTCGCCCAGCGCGTGCAGGGCCGGGAGAACCTCACGCAGGTAGGCCGCGGCGTCCAACCCCAGGTGCCGGCAGGTGCCCACGATCGAGTAGTGAACCGCTGCTCGCTCACCCGCCTTCGCACTCCCCACGAACTTCCAATTGCTCCGGCCCACCGCGATTAACCGCAGCGTTCGCTCGCTCAGGTTGTTGTCCGGCGATAGCCGCCCGTCCTCGGTGTACCGGACGAACGCCAACCAGTGATTCGCCACATACCGGATCGCGACCGCCACCGCCGACTTGGGCAACGCCGCCGCGAGCGTCGCATCGAGCCACGCCTTCAGGTCGTTCAGGATCGGGATCGCGTGCGCGTGCCGCGCCGCGTGCCGACCGGCGATGTGCTCCGGGGTGTCGGGCGGCGGAAGTGGGTGCTCGACGTGGTACAGCCGGTGGATGAGTTCGACCGCCCTCGCCCCGGCGTCCCCGGCGTCGAGGAACTTGCGGCGGGCGTGAGCCCAGCACGCGACGTGCTTTGCCCCGGCGGCGAACAGGCCGTTGTACTGCGACAGGCAATCGGCGTGCACGTAGCCTCGGAACCCTGGGAGGAATTGACCGGGGCCACTCGCGGCATCGTAACCCGTCGTGAAGTGGAACAGGGTGTACGGGGCCGTCGCGTCCCCGATCCCCACCCAGAAGTGGCCGTGCGGCATCGTTCGCTCACCGGGCCTGGCGAACCGCGACCGGGTGTCATCGGACCAGATCACCGGGCACGCACGCACCCGGTCGAGCATCAACTGGTACAGCGGGGCCAGCAGGACCGCGGACTGCGTCATCCAGTCGCCCAGGGTGCTGGCGGCCACCGTCACACCGGCGCGTGCGATCCGGGCAACCTGGCGGTGCAGGGGCAGGTGATCCAGACACTTCCCGACGATGACCTCGGCCAGCAAGCCCGGACCACACAGCCCCTTGTCGATCGGCCCGACGGTGCTCGGGGTGGCGGTCCGGATCCGGTCCTCGGGCGGCACATCGGTCGAGCAGTTCTGACACGCATAGGTCTTGCGGATGGTGCGTCGCACGAAGTACGGGGTCGGATCGCAATCGAGTTGTTCGGTCTGGTTCTGACCGATGCACACGCGGTCGGTGCCACAGCCCGGACAGCGTCGCTCCTCGGGCGTCAGATCGAGGACGGTGTCGCGACGCTCGAGGTGAGCGGGCAGTGGCGCACGGCCGTGGTCGTGGCGTCGCTTCGCGGGCGAGTCGCCGGGAGCCGTCGGCGGCTTGGGCGTGCGTTCGGACCGCCGGCCGAAGCGGTGCGTCGTCGCACGCTCGACCTTCGCCTTCAATGCCGCGACCTCGGCCCGCAGTTCGTCGATGGTGCGTTGGAACTGCTGGGCCTGACTGTGAAGTTGCGTGCGGAGTTCGGCGTTCTCGGCTTGGAGTCCACGGGCCATCGCATGGAGGGCCGGCACGTCGGTCGGCAGAGGTGAGTCGGCGTCCATGCCGGAGTGTGGGTCACGAACTGCGGGTGCGCCAGCGAAACGCTACGCCTGGGGGCGAGAATACCGCTTGAAGCGTTTGGCCGACGGGTAGTCGATGCCGTCCAGGATCATGGCGAACTCGGTCGCGGTGAGTTCGAGCGTACCCTCGGCGGGCGTGGGGAAGTGGTACCGCCCGCGCTCGAGTCGCTGGCACCACAGACACAGTCCGTGGCGGCTCCAGTACAAGACTTTGAGACGATTGGCCGCGGCGTTGGTGAAAATGAACAGGTGGCCACTCAAGGGGTCGGCCTTGAGGGTGGATTGGACGTGCCGGTACAAGCCGTCGAACCCGAGGCGGAGGTCCACGGCCCCGCCGTACCAGAGCTTGGTGGTCGGCGGGATGCTCAGCACGGGCGAGCCTCCACGGCATGCACGACGGCGGCGACCACCTCCGGCCGGGCGTCGGCCGGGAGCCGCAGGACGGTGCCCGACGGGAACACCACCTCCATCGGTGGGGCGGCCGGGGACGGGGTCAGGCGGATGGGGACGAGCGTCGGCCCGACCGGGGCGGGCGACGCGGCGTCGCCCGCGAGGGTCCGCTTCCAGACGTAGAAGGACGGGACCGAGACGCCCTCGGCGGCACAGAACTGGGCGACCGTCTGGTTCGCTCGGCCGAACCGCTCCAAGCGCTCGACCCACAACCGACGGGTGGCGACCGGGTCACGGCGTGGGGCACCAAAGACAGCAGGCACGGCAGCATCCTCCACGGGAAACGGATGCCACCGAACTTAACTCACCTGTCAATCACGCGATCCGCCGGTCGTGTACGGTGCTGTTCGTCTGCGAGGGCAACCTGCACCGCAGCCCGACCGCCGAGCGGCTGTACTCCGCCACCTCCGGCATCCGGGCGCGGTCGGCCGGGCTGTCCGACCTGGCCCGCG
>JANNVG010000103.1:0-7184 GCA_031414395.1 Fimbriiglobus sp. | reverse complement strand
GAGGGAGCGGGTGATTGAAGCCCGCTCCCTCGCGGTCGCGGCTCGTCAGCGGGGGGCACACCATGTCACGCTTCGCGGTCATCCTGCCGGCGGCGGGCCAGTCGAGTCGGTTCGGCGGCAAGGAGAAGAAACCATTCACGTCGCTCGGCGGGCGGGCGGTCTGGTTGCGGGCGGCGGAACTGTTCTGGACCCGCGACGACGTGAGCCGGGTGTACGTGGTCATCTCGCCCGAAGACCGTGAACTGTTCGAAATGCGATTCCGGTCGGCGCTCGTTTTCGCCAACGGCACGGTGGTGGACGGCGGGGCCGAGCGCTTCGAGAGCGTGGCGAACGCGCTCGCGGTGATCCCGCCCGATGTCGAGTTCGTCGCCGTTCACGACGCCGTCCGCCCGCTCTGCCCGAAGGACCACATTGAAGCGGTGTTCGCGGCGGCAAAAGAGCACGGGGCGGCGATGCTGGCCGTGCCGGTGGCCGACACATTGAAGCGGGTGGACGCCGCCAACCGGATCACCGAGACGGTTCCGCGGGCCGGCCTGTGGGCGGCGCAAACCCCGCAGGTGTTCCGCCGCGACTGGCTGGTGGAGGCCTACGCACGGCGGGGTGAAGTGAAAGTGCCGATCACCGACGACGCGCAGCTGCTCGAAGCGCTCGGCCGAACGGTGGTGGCCGTGACCGGACACGCGACCAACTTCAAGATCACCACGCAAGACGATCTGGAGCTGGCCGAGGCGATCATCGCCGCCCGTGCGAGCAAGCCGGCACCGGTGCTGAGGGCGTTCGGCGACGAAGCGGGGTGGTGAAAGTCTGGTAGGGCGGGTCGAGCGTCCGGGGGCAACGTGCCGTGTTGCGAAGTGGCAGTCGGCTGAGCAAAACATTGACCCGGACGCGACGCCCCGCCGCCGGTCCCTTTTCGGAACCGGGTGGGCGGCGGGGCGTCGCGGCCAGTGGATTGAGGCGTTCAACGCCTTGTGTCCAGGGTTCGTGGACGTGTTCCGCCGGCCGCTCGACCCGCCCTACCCGAGCGACAAGACCTTCAATCCACCACCTTCACCACCGCCTTCCGCATCCCGGCCATCCACGGCTGGCTGGGCATCTCCTTCAGCCAGTCGCTCAAACTCGGGATGAACCCCAGGTCTTCGATCACGTGCTGCTCGGCCACGTCTCGCACATGGACCACCCGCCCGGCCGAGTTCGTGAGGGTCCGGCCGAAGATGTCTTCGATGACGAAGATGCCGAACGCGGAGTGGAAGACGCAGCGGTGCGTCACCTCGGCGTGCGCCATCTTCGTCTGGTCGATCTTCTCGTGAATGGCGATGTAGTCGTCGGGCGTGCCGCCCCATCGCTTGGCCGACGACTCGGCGTGAACCCAAGCTTTCGCCATCGTCAGCCCTCCACGTCGATTTGCTTCACCCGGTGAAACGTCATCTCGGCGAACGGCTCCCACAGCGCCGCCTTCTTCGCGGCGCTCAGGTCAGCCGCGTGCTTCGCCCACCACTCGCAGAACTGCCGGCCGTGCTCGTACCCCTGCTTGCCGAACTTGATCGGCGGCAGGCCGAGTTCCGCCAGCTTGACCGTCACGACCGCGGCCAGCGACGGGCGGTCGTCGTCGTCGTCGGTGGCGAACAGCGGCGGCGGGAAGTCGGCCCGGACCTCCGCGTCCAGTTGGCGGGCGTACTCCACGGCCGCCTTGCGGGTGGCGAACGCCCGCACCGGCACCACGCTCACCCGCTTGCCGTCGTCGTTCGTCGGGCGCTCGAAGTGCAGGCCGTCGTAGTCGTTCGCGTCGAACGCATCCCGCAGCACCAGGTACATCCGCACGCCCTTCGCCTTCTTCGCCACCGGCTTCTTGGCCTTGCTCATTCCAGGCCCTCCAGTTCGATCTCGATCACCTCGTAGAACGGCACCTCGGCGGCGGTGAACGTGCCGAAGTCGTCGCCGTAACCGTCGTCCACCGTCGGCCCTTCCGGCGTCGGCGGCGGGTCGAACGGCGACCGCCCCGGCAGCACCCGGTCGTTCAACTCGAACTGGTTCGCCCCCGCCTCCTCGAACCCGAGTTCCCCGGCGATGTCCTCCCACACGTCGATGGACGAGCCGGTCTCCCGCTCGCACTCCGCCAACGCCTTCGCCCGGCTGCGGTACACCGTCGTCACCCGGCCCCCTTCCGCGTCCGGGTAGTACCACTCGTCGTTGTACCCCCAGTTCACCTCCACCAGCGCGTACACCACCGGCGCTTTCGGCCGCTCCACGATGCGGTAAAACTGCACCTTGTGCAGCGGCTCCCACGCCACCGCCGCCCGGTCGCCCTTCCACTTCTTCGCTTCCTTCGCCCACCACTTTGCCCAGTCGAGTCCGCCCTTCTTGTCGGGCTTGGGCGGGGTGATGTCGTGGTCCATGTACCAGTCGTGCAGGGCGTGTTCGGGCAGGTCGGTCTGGTCGGTCGGCGGGGCGAGCGTGCCGAGGAACGGGTTGACCACCGCCCTCGCCTTCAGCTCCTCCGCGTGCCGGAATGCGTCCGCGTCTTCGCGGGTGTCGAACGACTGGATGCGACTGAACCCCGGCAGCCGGTGGAACGACGGCGTGTTTCCGCTCCGCCGCCAGTTGAACCGCTCGACCACGAAGTGCGTGGCCGCTTTGGTCTTGGCCTTCGCCATCAGTGGGTTCTCCGAAGTGAAGTCCCGAAGGGGCCATCGCGGCCGTCGTGAGTCGCCCGGACGCGGCCCCCTACTTCAGCGTGTCGGCGCGGGCGGTGAGGGCGTCGGCGGTCGCCTTGCGGCCGGGGAAGCTGGCGTCCTGGGCGTCGGCATACGGGGCGTACCGCCGCCACCCGTTCGCCGCTCTCGTCCACTGCTCTTTCGCCGCCTTGCGGGCGTCGGCCCCGCCGCCCTCCCGCTCGGCCCGCGCCGCCGCCGCGTCGGCCGCCTCCGCCTGCTCGTGCGCGGCCAGCGCGAGGAGGTAACTGGCCTCGCCCACCCCGGCCTCGGCGATCATCCCGCCGACCGCCCGCTCCACCTGCCGCCCGCTGTTGCGAATGAACTTGTCCGCCGTGTCGCGGGCGGCGGCCTCGTCCGCCGGCGTCTGCGCCTGCGTGACGCGGTTGTACACCGTCGCCAGGCTGCTGTACCACTCCCGCATCGACTCATCGGGGGTGGTGTTGCCGAGCAGCTTGGTGAAGTCGTCCCGCCGCCTCACCAGGTCGGCCACCGCCGCGTTGTATTGCCCCCGCTGCAACCGCTCCCGCGAGTTCGGGGACACCAGGAAGGCGTCGCGGTAGGCGTTGGCCGCCCACCCGGACAGGTCGTCTTGCGCCCGCTTGTTGCCCAGGCCGGGCGGCTGACGGAAGAGCCGATCGATGGGCAGGCGGGCGAGGTTGTACTGAAGGAACACCGACTCCAATTTCTGCGGCGGGGTGGGGTCGAGGCCGCCCTGCTCGAGGGGCAGGAACGAGCCGAGCGCCCGCACCGGGGTGAACGGGTCGGCCGGCGGGTTCCACCCCCACACCTTCCCGCCGCCCGCACCTTCCGCCGCCTTCACCGCCGCCGGCCAGTCCACCGCCAGTCGCACGCCCACGCTGTCCTTCACCTTCTCCTGCAAGCGGGTCATCCGCGGGGCGAGGGCCGACAGCGGGGGCGACAGGAACAGACCGCTCTCTTTGATCAGGTCGGCGGTCACGTCCCACGGCTTGGCTTTGTCGGTCGTCCACGGGCACGCCGACGAGTCGGCCTTCAACTCCGCCAGCGTGATCGGCCGCCCGGCCGCCTTGCCCGGCACCGCCTCGCCCCGCCACGGGTCGAACAGCAGCACGCCGTCGTTCGCCCTCACCCCCACCGCCCAGAACGGGCCGCGCGGCGGCTGCCCTTTCCCGGCGGTCCCCTGCGCCGTCCACGGCTGGTCGGCGGCTTGCGGCGGGCCGATCAGGTAGGCGTCCAGGTCGAGCTGGCGGCACAGGGCGATGAACGTGGCCGCCCGCTCCAACCCGGTGCCTGACCCGCGGCCGAGCACGAACGTGGGCGGCATCGGCGGCAGCAGGGAGTTGCGGAGGACCGACGCGGCGAGCACCACCTGCCGCACGACGAACCGGAAGGCGGCGTCGGCCCGTGCCGCCGGCGGGTCGGACGTGCCCACCCCCAGGCCGGCCGCCACGTCGGACAGGTACAGGCACTCGCTCAGGTGGTTGGCGTCGAGCGGGGTGAACTCGCTGCCGGCCACGAACCGCTTCTCGGCGTCGGTCAACTTGAGTGCGGCGGCGACGGCCGCCACGTACTCCGGGTCGGCCGCTTTCGGGCGGTCCTCGGGGGCGGCGTCGGTCAGCCCGGCGGTCAGTTCGGCGACGGCCGCGCGGGTGGCCTTCGGGTCCGGGTTGTTCCGCACGGCGGCGGCGAACTTCGGCCACGGGTCGGCGGCCACGGTCGTGCGGGTGGCGGCGGTGGTCGCTTGGGGGCCGACGCCGGTGCCGCACCCGGCGCAGCCGGCGACCAGGGACACCCCGCCCGCCACCAGCAGCAGGCCGGCCGAACGCAGGGAGAGCTTCATGATGGGAGGGTCTCGTCGGGGGCGGTGACGGCGGCGCGGACCCGCAGGAGGGTGCGGACCAGGGCCGGCAGGTCGTCCAGCGGGAGCATGTTCGGGCCGTCGCTCGGGGCGGCGTCGGGGGTCGGGTGCGTCTCGATGAACAGGCCGTCGGTGCCGGCGGCGACGGCGGCTTTGGCCAGCACCGGCACCATCGAGCGGTCCCCGCCCGTGCGGTCCCCCAGGGCGCCCGGAGTCTGTACGCTGTGGGTGGCGTCGAAGATCACCGGCCGCCCGCATTGTTGCATCCACGGAATCGCGCGGAAGTCGTTCACCAGCAGGCCGTACCCGAAGGTGGTGCCCCGCTCGCACAACAGCACCCGCTCGTTGCCGGCGGCGGCGCATTTGGCCACCACGTTCTTCATGTCCCACGGGGCCATGAACTGCCCCTTCTTCACGTTCACCACCCGCCCGGTGGCGGCGGCGGCTTCGAGCAAATCCGTCTGCCGGGCGAGGAACGCGGGGATTTGGAGAACCTCGCACACCTGGGCAACGGCCGCGCACTGATCGGGCAGGTGAACGTCGGTCGTGACGGGCACGCCGAACGTCCGGCGGATCTCGTCGAGGATCTTCAGCCCGCCGTCCAGCCCGACCCCGCGGAAGGATTTGCCCGACGAGCGGTTGGCCTTGTCGAAGCTGGCTTTGAACACGACGGGCAGCGCGAACAGGCGGGCGAGCTGAACGACCCGCTCGGCCACGCCCAGGCAGTGGTCGCGGGACTCGATCACGCACGGGCCGAGGATCCACAACAGCGGGTGGCCGGGTCCGACGCGGTACGGCCCGACGGTCACAACAGACGGGGTCACGGCAGCTCCTTCGCACGACGCCACACGGGGACAGGATAGGGAATCACCCTCTTCGCCGCGACCCACGGGAGCGAGCGACTCGAACCGCTCCCGTGGGTCGCGGCGAAGAACCGGGGGCCGAAAACTTTGCCCCCCACCCGCCCCACTTCACACGGCCGGCGGCGGTAAAAATTGCCCTCCCTTTGTAAGAACGCCTCTGGTAGAGTCCCGCACCCTTCACCACACCCGGTGGCGGGGAAGGCCGACGGGCAGGGAGGCTCGGCGTGTCTCGACCGTGGCAATTGCGGCACAAACTGGTGTTCGGCCTCGCCCTGGTGGTGGCGTGCGTCGGCCTGTTGCTCGGCGGCGCCGTCTTCGGCCTCACCTCCCTGTACGACTCCGCCCGCTCGAACGACCGCAAGCTGCACGAGATGCGGGCCGTCGGCCTGCTCCGCGACAGCATCATGGCCATCAACACCCCCGCCCCGCCGCGGGCGGAGGGCGAGTCGAAGATTCAGAACGACCGCGAGCACGTGGCCGCCAAGGTGAGCGAAGCCAAGACCATGTTCCTCGGCTACCAGGCCACCCACGCCGGCATGAAGGAGGAGGGGCTGGACCCGGACGGCGGCGAGTTCGAGGCCGGGCAGATCGAACAGATGCGGCAGACGCTGGCGACGCTGGAAGAGGAGATCGCCGCGGTGAAAGCCACCACCCTCAACCGGGTGCTGGAGGGCGACAAGGTGGCGACGGCCCACGGGCGGTTGTTCCAGCAGGCGAGCGACCTGCACGCCCACCTGTTCGACGACGTGCGGGACAGCTACGAGGCGTCGAAGGCCAACCAGCGGCGGGCGCTGGTCATCACCGGCACGGCCACCACGCTGGCGCTGGTGCTGGTGCTCACGCTCCTCTACTACTTCCGCGTGTGGGTGTTCCGCCCGATCAAGGAGTTGCAAGCGGGCGTGCATCGCGTCCACGGCGGCAACTTCGACCAGCCCATTCGCCTGAGTTCGAAGGACGAACTGGAGGAGCTGGCGAACGAGTTCAACGCCATGACCGTGCGGCTCCGCGACATCTACAAGAGCCTCGCCCAGCAGGTGAACGAGCGGACGCGGCAGTTGGTGCGGTCCGAGCGGATGGTGAGCGTCGGCTTCCTCGCGGCGGGCGTGGCCCACGAGATCAACAACCCGCTCGCCAGTATCGCCTTCTGTTCGGAGGCGCTGGAACGCCGCTTGCAGGAGGTGCTGTCGAAGGTGCCCGGCGACGCCGACACCATCAGCAAGTACCTGAAGATGATCCAGCAGGAAGCCTTCCGGTGTAAGCAGATCACGCAGAAGTTGCTCGACTTCAGCCGCAGCGGGGGCCGCCGCGAGCCGGTCGATCTGACCGCCCTGATCGCCGACGTGCTGGAAGTGGCGCAGCACCTGCCGAACGCCAAGGGGAAGACGGTGGAGTTCCACGCCGACGGCCCGCTGACGGCCATCGTGAGCGGGCCGGACGTGAAGAGTGTGGTGCTCAACCTGGTGGTGAACTCGCTCGACAGCATGGCCGACGGCGGCAAGCTGACTGCCCGCCTGACCGAACACGACACGCACGCCGAGATGGTGTTCACCGACACCGGGTGCGGCATGACGGCCGACGTGCTGGAGAACATCTTCGAGCCGTTCTACACCCGCAGTCGCACGGGCAACGGCACCGGCCTGGGGCTGAGCATCAGCCACCAGATCGTGGACCAGCACGGCGGGGCGATCACCGCCGGCAGTGCGGGCGCCGGTAAGGGGAGCACCTTCACCGTGAAGCTGCCGCTCTCGCCCGCCCCGGCCGCGACCGCGAAGG
>JANNVG010000102.1:0-2026 GCA_031414395.1 Fimbriiglobus sp. | reverse complement strand
AGCGGTCGTGTTCGATCTCGGCCCGCACGTCGGGCGGGAAGTGGAGCGGTCGCATGGCATCCTGCCGGGGGGAACTCGTGTGCAGAGGCTACCACGACCGGCACGACCAGAAAACCTCAACCTTCCCCGCGAGGGGTATAGCAAGGAGATGGAGTGGATTGATGAGTAGAAGGACAAGTTCGACCTGACCAAGAATGCAACCTGCCGGCCACGGTGAGACGTGGACAGCGCGGTGAACCTCCGAACGGATCCGACAGGCGTACCGCGAAATACCGCAGAACGGCGCGGTACCACCGCAATTCCAGCATGGTTCACGCAACGGATGCGTGCCCTTGCAATGGCGGCGAGAAGTGGTAATGTGCCTGAGAACTTGGGAGTTTTGACTTCAAGACGGGCCTCGTCGACGGTGACTGAAAATCGCTAGGTCCCCGGTTCAACCCCGGGACTGCCCACTCGACGAAAACCCTTCTGCCGAAGCACTTTTGCTTACCCCGGTCTTCGCCGGGCGCGGCTACCAACCCGGGCGAACTGTGTATACCTTCCACTTTTCGCCCGGTTTGGAAGCCGCAAGTGAGCCACCGTCGCAAATCTACCCCCGTCGTACCTGCCCCACAAACAATCCGGCCGCGGCCGTGCTGTCTGGACCGACGCCCTCGGCGTCCGGCAGCAGAAACTCCTTCCCGGCCCGTTCGACTCGCCCGAATCCCGCATCGCCTTCGCCAAACTGCAACTCGAACTCCTCTCGACCTCGTTCCAGTCGTGTTCCACGACGCCGACCACCATCAGCGTGAACGAGGTGCTGCTCGCCCACCTGAACCGCGCCAAGCAGCACTACCGTCGGGCGGACGGGAGCATGACGCATGAGGTGGACGAGTACCGGCTGATCTGCCGGTACGTCCGCGAACTGTATGGCACCACTCCGGCCGCCGGATTCGCCCCGCTGGCGCTCAAGGCCGTTCGCCAGAAGTTCATCGCGGTCGGCTGGTGCCGGTCGCTCATCAACCAGCGGATCGGTCGGGTGAAGCGGGTGTTCAAGTACGGGGTGGAGAACGAACTCGTCCCGTCGGCAGTATTGGAGGCGCTGAAGGCGGTGAGTGGGCTGCAAGCCGGGCGGTCGGCGGCGAAGGAGACGGCCCCGGTGCCGCCGGTGCCCGACGCGCTGGTGGACATGACCCTGCCGCAGGTGAACCGACACGTGGCCGGGTTGGTCCGCTTCCAGCGGCTGACCGGTTGCCGGCCGGGGGAGGCGTGTGCCCTGCGATGGTGCGACCTGGACACGTCGAGGGTAGTGTGGGTGTTCCGCCCGCCTCACCACAAGACGGCGTGGCGGGGGAAGACTCGCACCGTCGCCGTCGGGCCGAAGGCGCAAGAGTTGTTGTTGACGTTCCGACCGGCTGACCCTGCCACCCACCTATTCTCCCCGGCGCTCGCGGTCGCCGAACTCCACGCCGACCGCGGGGCGAAGCGGAAGACCCCTCGGTTCGCATCGCACATGTCCCGGAACGTCACCAAGCGGACGAAGAAGCCGGAGCGCACCCCGGCCGCGTTCTACTCGGTGACCAGCTACGGCCAAGCGATCCACCGGGCGTGTGAAAGGCCTTTCCGCCGCCCGCCCTGCTCGCCCGTCGGGTGGGCGAGACGGAAGCGGGGTGGTGGGCGCGGCTGAACGCCGAACAGAAACAGGAAGTGGAAGCATGGCGGAAGGCGCACCGCTGGCACCCGAACCAACTGCGGCACCTGTTCGCCACCGTCGTCCGTAAGGAACACGGATTGGAAGCCGCCCAGGTGTTACTCGGGCACGCCCGCGCCGACGTGACGCAAGTGTACGCCGAGCGGAACGAGGAACTGGCTTCCGAAGTCGCGGAACTGATCGGCTGACCGACACGACCCCGGCGGGCGGCGGGTTTGCCAAAACAAACCCACCGCCTCACTCTCCGTTCACGAGAACGTGTAGGTCGGCGACCGCGGGCGGGGGCACGAACACTCCACCGCGTCGTGCTTGGAAGCGTTCGAGTTCGTGCAGGGT
>JANNVG010000101.1:0-1703 GCA_031414395.1 Fimbriiglobus sp. | reverse complement strand
CAGGGGGCTGACGCCCCCCGCTCGCCAAGAACGGTCAAAACACTTCCTCAATCACCCGGCCGCTCGGCACCAAGCCCATGCCGGTGATCTGCTCGCTGGTCAGCCCCACCGCGTGGAACACGGTGGCGCACAAGTCCGCCGGTGACAACGGGGTGTCAGCGGGTTTGTCGGCGTGCTTGTCGGATGTGCCGATCACCCGCCCGCCCTTCACCCCGCCGCCGGCCAGGATCGCCGAATAGCAGTCGGGGTGGTGCTCGCGGCCGGCCTTGTCGTTGATCTTCGGCGTGCGGCCGAACTCGCCCACCGCCAGCACTAGCGTTGTCTTCAGCAGCCCGCGTTCGTCCAAATCCTTCAGGAACGCGGAGAGCGTGTTGTCCAGCCACGCGGCGTGCCGGTCCTGCATGATCTGGAAGTTGCGGTAGTGGTGGTCCCACCCGCCGTCGCCGCTGTCCTCTTCCGCTTCGACGTGATCGGAC
The DNA here is from genome assembly GCA_031414395.1 of Fimbriiglobus sp. Classification (GTDB taxonomy): domain Bacteria; phylum Planctomycetota; class Planctomycetia; order Gemmatales; family Gemmataceae; genus JALHQU01. The sequence goes on along the minus strand of JANNVG010000101.1, from coordinate 1,227 downwards.
CAGTTCACCTGCACGAAGGGCACGCCCGCTTCCACCAGCCGCCGGGCGAGCAGGCAGCTCTGGCCGAACCGCGTCTTGCCGTACCGCCGCACCGTCTTGTCGTCCTCTTTGCTCAGGTCGAACGCGGTGCGCGATGCCGGTGAAGTGAGCATGTCCATCGCCCGCCGGCGGTAGCTGTCCATCGGAGTGGAGTCGAGTTTCTTCTCGGCCGAGTCCAACGCCGTCCGTAATGCCAGCCGGTCGTTCAACCGCTCCGGCGTGAGTTCGGCCGGCAGTTGTAGCGCGGGCACCTTCGTACCGCCCGCCGGGTCGTACTCCAACCGCATCGGGTCGTACATCGCGCCGAGTTTGCCCCCGCCTTCGCCGATGATCGGTTTCTTCCCCTGGTGCAGTTTGCCGCCCACCACCAGGAACGGCGGCAGGTCGGCGTCGCGGCCGTTCATGCTCTTGGCCACCACCGACCCCATCGCCGGCTGCGGGGTTCCGGCCAGCGGCTTGCCGTCGAGGCCCGTGCCGCCGGCCGCGCTGCCGGTCAGCCCGATGGTGCCGGCGACCCCGTGGTCGGTCGATTTCGTTTGCAGGGTGCGAAGAACCGAGAACGTGTCGGACGTGCCGGCTAGCTTGGGGAATAGTTCGCAGAACCGCACGCCGGTCTGCCGCGTGGGGATGGTGGCGAACGGCCCGCGGAACTCGACCGGGGCGTTCGGCTTCGGGTCGAAGGTGTCCAGTTGGCTCGGCCCGCCCCACAGCCAGACCAGCACGACGGACTTCGCGGAACCGGGTGTGCGTCCGCCGTCGGACTTGTCCTTCGCCCGCAATAAGCTCGCCAAACTCAGGCCGAGAACGGACGACCCGCCGGCTTGCAGGAACGCCCGCCGGTGGACCGACTGGCAGGTGCGTTGCGTGTGCCGACCGAGGAACAACATGGAAGAGCTGCCGGGGGGAGGTGCCGCCATTATCGGCGGGGCGGCCCGGCAGTGGTAGCAGAAATACCGGCGAGGCCGTGGCCTGCTCGCTCCGCGAGCGGTCTTCTCGGACCCGCTCGCGGAGCGAGCAGACCACTTCAAACCACCCCAACAGTGCCGGCTCGGTCGTGGGGGGCGCGCGCCCCCCGCCGGGATCACCCACCCCCCCCCCGCGCGGCCCCCCCCCCACAAAACCCCCCCCGCCCAACCCCGGCCCCACCCGAGGGGGACCCAGAGGCAACACCGCCCCCGCGGGGGGGGG